>DATNJO010000253.1:0-7000 GCA_035603895.1 Pyrinomonadaceae bacterium | reverse complement strand
GGAAACTATCACCTTCATTTTTCCATCGCCATACTTGCGGATCCCAAACGCTATTGGGAAGGCACGAACATCAATCCCTACCCGCTCCTGCGCAACTAGCGCCGATCGCGCTTCACGGACGATCTTTGTTCACTCTGCACTGATTTCGTCCACTAAATCCGCATCCTCAGCGTCCTATCGTGGAAAAAGACACACTGGAATGAGGGAACGCTCGTTGCTGTTCTAACCACGAGGACTAATCATCTCCCCACAGATGATCACGAAAGAGAGAACTCTAATATGAGCTTGCTGCCACGCATTTTGCTCTTCAGTCTCATCGCCACGCTCGCGATCGGAATCGCTTGCGTCAAAGAGCCGAGCAACTCCAATTTGCCGGTGATTACAACAACGACACCGTCACCGTCGCCATCGCCGAGTGTTTCAACCGCAGCGACACAAGCGTCAATGAAAATAACGCTGCCGCTGCTCGACGCACTGCTCGCAGAAAACGCCTTCGTGCGCGAGCTCAAAGACAAAGCGAAACTTTCAGACGACCAGATCGAATCGCTCAAACGCGCGTCGCAATCCGAGATCAATCGGCTTCGCGAGACCAATGCGGAGGAAACAGACGGCACCGACACCGACGCGCCCACGCGCGCCGCGGAACAACTGCGGTCTATCGTCGGCGATGCAAAAGCCGAACAAGTGGCTACGCTGGCAAACGAATATTGGGCCAAGGGCGATCCGGCGGCTGAAGGCGCAAGTGCGAACGGCGCCGAGATGTTAAGAGGTCCAAATGCCGTGCCGACCGACACGCGCATCGTCGTAAACATCCCGGCTTTTCGCATGGATCTTTTTCAGGATGGATCGTTGGTGAAGTCGTACAAAGTCGGCATCGGTTATCCGGAGTTTCCTTTGCCATTCGGATTACGCAAAGCCCAAACAGTGATTTTCAACCCGTCGTGGACGCCGCCCGACTCGCCGTGGGTCGCGAAGATGAAAAATGCGACGCCCGGCGAGACGATCGAACCCGGCAGTAAAGACAATCCACTTGGACCAATCAAGATCCCGATCGGCTCGCCGTCGCTCATTCACGGCGGGAAGTCGCCGGCGAAGATCGGAAAGTTTGCTTCGCACGGTTGTGTTGGTTTGACGAACGCGCAGATCAAAGATTTCGCGATGCTGCTGATGCGCGCCGCAAACAACGAAGTCTCTGACAAGCAGGTCGCGCAATATCTCGCGGACAAGACGGAAACAAAGTCAGTGAAGTTGGGCCAGGTAATTCCGGTTGAGCTTCGTTACGAAACGATCGTTCTCGAAGACGGAAAACTGCACATCTACAAAGACGTCTACAAGCAGGACACAAACACTGAAGAGAACCTGCGGCGCGTGCTCGAAACACACGGCGCCCGCCTCGAAGACCTTTCGGAGGAACAGAAGCAGCAAGCACTCGCGGCGCTGAAAACACCGCCTAAAACTGAAGTGACGATTGATGTCGGGACTTTAGAACAGAAGGGATATCCGGCGCCGGTCAATTTAGACGACGGCAAGGGCAAACCACAGATTAAGCCGACTAAACGGAAGTGAAAGCTGCACAGTCCGTGATTTCTGTGCAATCTGTGAAATCTGTGGATGGTTCCCCGGCTTCGCCGTAGTAAGGACGGCCTTCGAGAATCGCGCTGAAGTACTCTTCGATTCGATCGAGCACTTCCTCGACTGAGTGCGAATGGTAAATTGAAGTGCGAAACAGCGCGCCACCGGGCAAGCCGCGCGTAAACTGTCCGGCCAACTGTTTCATGCGATTGATTGCTGGCGTCTCCGGCATGTCTTCACGCAACATGTCGAAATACTCGTGCAGGATCGCGCGCTTGTCGGCCAGTGTTGGTTCGAAAATCTCGCGCCCGTGCATCGCATCTTCGATCTGCCGGAAGATCCACGGATTCGCCATCGCACCACGACCGATCAGCACGCCGTCGCACCCAGTCTCCCGAAACTTCTCAAACGCGCCTTCGATCGTCGTCACGTCACCACTGCCCGATACGGGCACCTTAACAATCTCTTTGATCTGTCGCACCAGATCCCAATTGGCAAGACCGCGATAGCCCTGCTCTTTCGTGCGGCCGTGCAACGCGATGTGTTCCACGCCACAGTCTTCGGCGAGCTTCGCCGTCTCGACCGCATTGATCGTGTGATCGTAAAAACCAGCCCTGATCTTCACCGTCAGCGGAATCGTGACCACTTTCCTCACGGCTTTGAGAATCGTCTCCAGCCGTGGATGGTCCTTTAACAGACCGGAGCCGCCGCCATGCTTCACAACCTTCGGCGCGGGACAACCGCAGTTGATGTCGAGAATATCGGCGCCGACTTCCTGCGCCATCTCAGCGGCCATGGCCATACGCTCCGGCTGGCCGCCAAAAATCTGCACCGCAAACGGCCGTTCGTCCTCGTAAAACCGCATCTGCCGTTTCGATTTCGGATTGCTGCGCGTCAATCCCTCAACCGAGATGAACTCCGAAACCGACAGCCCGACACCGCCGCGCCGCTTAAGCAAACGACGAAAAGACACGTCCGTCACACCCGCCATCGGAGACAGAATCAGCGGCGGGTTGATCTCAACGTCACGAATCTTAAACGGCTTGATCAGTGTGCTTTTGTCTGCGTAATCCGTGGTTAGTTTTTCTTGTCGTTCTTCTTTTTGTCGTCAGTCTTGTCGGCGGTCTTCGCGGTCGCCGGCTGCTTGAGTTTCAGCAACGGCTCTACAGTCGCGCGATAAGTTTCCGTGACTTTGATGAACGCCTCGTTGCGCAGATTCTGCAAGTAAGTATCACGCTCTTTCGGCTGGACTTCCATGAGCATCGCCTCGCGAACGCGATTGTCGTTGAATGTCGGCGTGCTTCCGCCTGGTGTGCGCGCGTCAACGCGAAGAATCTGCCAACCCTCCGGCGTGCGAATCGGCTCACTAACACCGCCCGCCGGCACATTCTTCAACGCCGCAACCAAGTCGTCGCGCAGTTGGGGAATGTCAAACTCGCCCACGTAGCCTTTGTCCTGCGGCGCGGTGCGTTGACCATTCTTTTCGCGTTCGGAATTTGCTGCTGCGAGCGCAGCGAAGTCGGCGCCTGCGCGGACCTGCGCGATCAGTTCGAGAGCCTTCGCCTTCACCGCCGCTTCATCCTTGCCGGTCGTCACAAGATACAGTTCCGACAGCTTCACACTTTCCGGTTTGCGAAACTTGTCCTGGTGCGAGTCAAAGTATTTCTTGATTTCATCAGACGAGAAACCGAGATAGACGCGGCGATCCACTTCCTGCTGCAACACCGCCTGCTTCATCATCTCGCTGCGCATCGTGCGCCGGACCTCATCCGGATCCAGCTTACTGTCGCGCATCGCCTGATACAGTTTTTCGATCGTGTTGACTCCCTGCTCCTGCGCGATCTGCAACATGCGGCGGTTCACTTCCGCTTCGATCTCGCTGGCCAGATCGAGCTCTTTGCCTTTCTGGAGCAAAAGCTTCTCGTTGATCAGCGTGGCGATCAGTTCGGCCTGATGCTTCGTGACTTCATCACGAGCCTGCTGCTCGTTCATACCGTTTTGTTTGAGCGCTTCGATACGCGCTTCAGTTTCACGCTTTAACATGGAAAGCGTGATCACGTCGTCGTTGACCTGGGCGATTACTTCGTCAACGACCTGCACTTCGCCTTCCTGCGCAAACGCAGTGGTGGCGAAAAACAAAACGACGACCAGCCCGGCAATGCAAGATAGATATTTCACAGAGGTACTCCTTCAGTTGGCTATAGGGCCTATAAGTCGTATAGGACTTATACGACCTGTACAAGCAGTCGGGACTAAACCGGAGATTCTAATCGCTGGCGCGAAGCCGTAGCAACACGTCGCGAGCAACATCGAGCACGTTATCCTGCTCGTCTTCCGTCAAAACCAGGCGCAAAACACCGTTTGGCGTAAACGTCGAGCCTGACATGGAACTGACGTATTCCGCCAGTTTTTCCGGTGAAATACGCGCCTTTTCACTAAATTTTATCGCCACGCCGTCCGGTGTTCGATCGATAGATAATAAATTCAGTTCCTCAGCTAACCGCCGTAACCGCGCATACGCAAATAACCGCTCCAGCGACAACGGAACGCGCCCGTAACGGTCCTCAGTCTCCGTCCGGATCGCAGTCAGTGTGGCTTCGTCGCGGGCCGAGGACACGCGTTTGTAAGTCCGCAACCGCTGTCCCATGTCCGAAATGTACTCATCCGGAATGGCAACATCCACGCCGAGATTCAGCGTCACGCTGGTCTCATCTTCAACCTCTTCGCCGCGCAGTTCCGCAACCGTGCGCTCCAGCATGGTGGTGTAAAGATCGAACCCGAGCGCCTCCATGTGGCCCGATTGTTCGCCTCCCAAAAGGCTTCCCGCTCCCCGCAGTTCCAAATCGAGGGCCGCAATGCGAAATCCCGCACCGAGATCCGAAAACTCACGAATTGCTGCTAAACGACGGCGAGCGATGGGCGACAGTTCCTGCTCGCCCGGTATCAAAAGATAGGCGTAAGCGCGCCGGCTCGAACGCCCGACCCGCCCGCGCAGTTGATAAAGCTGAGAAAGACCGTAGTTATCGGCGCGGTTTATGATGATGGTGTTTGCGCGTGGGATGTCTATTCCGTTCTCGATTATCGTGGTTGCAACGAGAACGTCATACTTGTAGTCGATGAAGTCGAGCATCACCTTCTCCATCTCTTTCTCGTTCATCTGGCCGTGACCGACGGCAATGCGCGCCTGTGGAACCAGCCGTTTGACGAGGGCCGCGATGGTCTCGATCGTCTCAACGCGGTTGTGAATGAAAAACACCTGGCCGCCGCGCGAGAGTTCGAGGTCAATGGCCGACTTGATGACGACGTCAGAAAACTGCACGACCTGCGTATGAATCGCGAGCCGGTCGCGCGGTGCGGTTTCGATCAACGACATGTCGCGCATGCCCGTGAGCGACATGTTTAGCGTGCGTGGAATTGGCGTCGCTGAAAGCGTCAGCACGTCGACTTTCTTCTTCAGATGTTTGAGCCGCTCTTTGTGCGCGACGCCGAAGCGCTGTTCTTCATCAACGACGACCAAACCGAGGTCTTTAAACTTCACGTCTTTTGACAACATCCGGTGCGTGCCGATGATCACGTCTACTTCGCCCGATTCGACTCGCTTTACGACTTCCTTCTGTTCCTTCGAAGTGCGAAAGCGCGACAAAAGTTCTACCTTCACTGGAAACGGCGCGAAGCGCGTGCGAAACGTGTCGTAGTGTTGATAGGCGAGGACGGTCGTCGGCGTGAGCACTGCTGCTTGTTTTCCTTCCATCACCGCTTTGAACGCCGCGCGCATCGCAACTTCCGTTTTGCCGTAACCAACGTCGCCGCAGAGCAAACGGTCCATCGGAACCGCTTCTTCCATGTCTTTCTTCACGTCCTCGATCGCCGTTTCCTGATCGGGCGTGAGCACGAAAGCAAAGCCGTCTTCGAATTCCTGTTGCCACGGCGTGTCGGCAGCGAAAGCAAAACCACCAACGAGTTTGCGCTCGGCGTAAAGGCGCAGGAGTTCGTCGGCCATGTCGCGCATCGCGCGTTTGGCTTTGGCTTTGGTTTTTTGCCAACCGAGACCGCCGAGCCGATCGAGTTGCGGTTGATGACCTTCAGCGCTCGAGTAACGCTGAACAAGATCGAGGCGCTCGACCGGAACGTAGAGCTTTGCTTCCTCGGCGTAGTAGAGCAGCATGAACTCGCCGGTGCGTGGTCCCAGGTCAAGTGTTTGCAAACCGCCGAAACGTGCGACGCCGTGATCGATGTGGACCACGTAGTCGTTCGTTTTCAGATCCCTGAAATCCGACAAGAACGCTGCTGATTTTGAACGACGTTTCTTTCCCTCAGATTTGGGTCTGGCTTCGCCGGGGCCGCGCCTGTCAACCGTTTCAGCAATCTCGTCAAAAACATCCGATTCGACGTGAACAATCAACCACGATTTAGGTAACTCGAACCCGCTGCTCGAACGACCAACGGTTACGACGACCGAACGCAAGTCCGCTGCATCCGAGATTTCTTCGGTCAACGCGAGACGTGCTTCGATCTGGTATTCGGCGAGGATTTCAGAAATGCGTTCCGCTACTCCGAGACTCGGCATCACGAACAACACGGTCTTGTTCTCTTCGGCGGCGAGCTTAACCTCCGCAGCAAGATCGGAGATGCGGCCGTGATAACGCATCACCGATTGCGCCTGCCAATCGACTTCAAACGCCGCTTCGACAACCGGAAACACAAACGCCGGACGGCGCGCGTCGCGCTCGCGGCCAAGCTGAACCTTCGGCGCCTCGGCGTCGAGCGCAAGAGCCAAGTCCGTTTCCGCCGCCGCGCGGCCGAGTGTGCGCAATTCGATTCGTTGCCGTTGCTCGATTTTTTCTCGCAGCTCTGCGTCAGTCAGAAACAGCTCTTCGGGTAGCAGCGCGATGTCGTCCGCTTGATCGATCTCGCGATAACGATCCGCGAGCCGTTCGTAAAATTCGCTCAGATACGACTCGATACCGCCCGGTTCGTCGACAACCAACACCGCATCACCAAGATGATCGAAAACGGTCGAGTCGCACTTCATCGAAATCGATATCAACCACTCCCAACCCGCAAACGGTTCGCCTTCGTCGGCAAATGCAGTCCGGTCGCGCAACGAACGTGCGAAACGCTCATCGTTCCAACGCTCGCGTGCGGCTTCGCTCCAGAGTTGAAAGTCGAGAGCAGTGGCCCAGAACTCGCGCATCGGCGGCACTTCAACCGCGCGCAGTTGACCGGTCGAGAGTTGATTCTCCGGATCAAACTCGCGCAACGAATCGACTGTGTCGCCGAAAAATTCCAAACGCACGGGTGCTTCACGTCCCGGCGGCCAAATGTCCACGATGCCGCCACGCAACGAAAATTCTCCAACGTTTGTTACCGGATCTTCACGCACGTAACCGGTGGCGATCAGTTTTTCGACGAGGTCTTCCGGCGAGTG
>DATNJO010000252.1:0-21254 GCA_035603895.1 Pyrinomonadaceae bacterium | reverse complement strand
TCCCGGAATGCAGGAAACGGATACTTCATCTAGCTCCGGTGGTGGAAAAGCCCTGATCAGCAAAGGGTTCCGCTCTGATGCTCGTTACGAGGATGTGAAGCGCTTTTACGTTGAGTATCTCGAGCGTGACGGCTGGAAGATTGAAAGTGACAAACAACTCAAAGACATCGGCAGCGATTTCGGCGGCTCTGAAATAAAATTTCGCAAAGGGGACCTCAGTCTCGCTATCGAATATGCTGGTCCACGTGCGGGGTATGGTTGGCAATACGCGATCGGAGTTAGTTGGTCGCGATGGATAAAGAAAGCCTGAGCAGTTCTACTCAATCCACGGAACACAAATAAGAACATCATGACGTCAACCCTCGCCGGGTTTTGGCAAGACCTTCGCTACACATGGCGAACGCTTTCGCGAAGTCGGAGTTTCGTCTTCATTACGACGCTGATGCTGGCTCTCGGCATCGGCGCCAACACTGCGATCTTTAGCGTTGTGCTGACGGTGCTGATCCGGCCGCTGCCATACGCTGAATCGGAGCGGGTCGTCTGGTTGTCCAATCGAAATCAAACACTCGGCGTCAAGGGAGCCTTTCTTAATCCTGCCGACATTCAGGACTTTCGCGAGCAGAGTCATAGCTTTGAAAACATCGCCGCGTGGGGAACTGTGCCCACCAATCTTTACGGAGGGAAATTCAACGAGCGCGCCGAATCAATTTACGTCACACCAAATTTCTTTCGCACGCTCGGCGTGCATCCGCAACTCGGAAGAGACTTCACACCAATTGATGAACCCGAAAACAGCGTCATCATCAGCGACGCATTATGGCGCCGGCAATTCGGTGGCGACCAAAATGTCATCGGCAAGAAAATCACTTTCGGCTTGCAACCGATAAGCACTGGCAACACTTATGTCATCGTCGGTGTTCTTCCTGCCGAAACCAATTTCCCGCCGCGTGTAGATCTTTTCACTGTCACAGAGATCACACGCGAAAACTCCGCCGACCGCGGCGGCTCACACAACTGGCGTACGATTGGACGACTCAAGCGCGGCGTCAATATCGAACAAGCCCAGGCTGAAATAAACACGTTGACGCAGCGACAGCAGGAACTCTATCCCAACACCAATGAAGGTTGGACGGTTCAGATCGAGTCGTTGCGCGATTATCTGTTCGGCAACTCTCGCGCAGCGCTGCTGCTGTTGTTTGGCGCAGTTGCGATCGTGTTGGTAATCGCTTGTGCAAACGTCGCGAACCTGCAACTCGGCCGCGTTCACAGCAGGCGTAAAGAGCTCGCATTGCGTCTCGCACTGGGCGCGGGACGCTCGCGAATCGTGCGGCAATTCCTGATCGAAAATTTAATGCTCTCCGCTTTGGGTGGTACGCTCGGCGTGTTTGTTGCCGCCGCGTGTCTGTCCGTCGTGCGAACCCTGGGACCAGATTCAATACCTCGCCTGACCGAATCCGCACTGAGCCTGCCCGCTTTCTGTTTCGCTTTGGCAATCTCGTGCTTCAGCACGATCCTGTTTGGTCTATTTCCGGCGTTTCAAGCATCACAACTGCAACTCAACGATGCACTCAAAAACGCTCATACTCTTGGATCCACTCCTCGACGTTCGAACAGAGTTCGTCAAATCCTTGTCGTCGCGCAGATTGCCCTGGCGCTGGTGCTTCTGACTGGCGCGGGTCTCGTCGTAAAGAGCTTCTGGCGATTACAAGCCGTGGATGCCGGGATCAAGAGCGAGCATCTTTTGACGGCTGGACTGTCGTTGAGTTTTGCTGATTATCCGATCGGCGGTCCGCAACGGACACAACTTTTTCGCCAGGCGCTCGAAGACTTGAGTGCGCTGCCTGGCGTAACTTCGGTCGCAGCGATATCGCACTTACCGTTGGGTGGCCGCACCATGAAGCTGCCGTTTTTGATCGCGGATGACGGCAAGGCTACGAAGTCAGAGGAAAGAGTTACGGATTATCGAGTAGTGTCGCCTTCTTTCTTTGCAACGGCTGGAGTGGAGTTGAAGAAGGGACGATTGTTTGACGATCGCGATCGCCATGACACGCCACAGTCGTTCGTAATCAATGAGGCGTTTGCCCGAACATACCTCGCAGGCAGAGAGCCCGTTGGGGTTCGACTCGACGGCGACAATAAATTTGTTAAAGGTGAGATTGTCGGTGTAGTCGCGAGTATCAAGCATCGCAGTCTCGAGCTTGATGCCGAACCCGCTCTGTACGTGTCTTACGAACAATCGACGACGTTTCCCCTCATGAATTTCGTGATCAAGACGAACGTGAATCCTTCCTCGTTGATCGTTCCCGTCCAACAAAAACTACAAGCGCTCGACTCACGCGGTGTTGTATTCAACGTCAAGCCGTTCGATCAGTTTGTCGCCGACGCCGTCGCGCCGCGCCGGTTCAATCTGTGGCTCTTTTCAGCGTTTGGATTTGTCGCCGCGTTATTAGCGGCCGCGGGCATTTACGCGATCATGAACTTTGCAGTCGTGCAGCGAAAGCGAGAGATCGGCATCCGGGTAGCGTTGGGTGCGCAGAAGAATAACGTGATGAAGTTGATCGTCGGTGAAGGCGCGATCCTAGCAGGCGCCGGACTCTCGATCGGCTTCGCAGCATCGCTGGCACTTAACCAGTTAACACAATCTCTCCTCTTCGCGGTAAGCGCAACCGATCCATTGGTCTACCTCCTCATGGCAACACTCGTCATCACAATCGCCCTCGTTGCCTCTGCCATTCCTGCCCTTCGCGCAACAAAGATCGATCCGATGCAGACGTTGCGTAGTGAGTAAATCTGGATTAACGTCCGGGCATGAAATATTCCTTTTTGATACTCGCGATCTGCCTGCTGCTGTTGCCAACCACGTCGTACGCGAAAATCTCGAATACGAATGAACTGATCGCAGCCATGCAGAAGAAATATGGAAAGTCGTGGTACAAGACCGCGACCTTCATCCAGGAAACAACGAACATTCAACCCGACGGAACGTCCAAGGTCGAAACCTGGTACGAGGCGATGGCGATCCCCGGTAGTTTGCGCATCGACTTTACGCCCACAGCGAACGGTAACGGGATCCTGTTTACCGGTGGCAAGATTTTCAGTTTCAAGGACGGCAAGGTCGAGAACACGCGTCCCTTCGAGCATCCGCTCCTGATTCTTGGATTCGACATCTATCGAATGCCCGCCGCCGAAGTAACCGCGAAATTACAGGCACTGAAGTTTGATCTCTCGCAATTCAGGGAAGACACCTGGCAGGGACGACCGGTTTACGTCATTGGCGCAAAAGCAGGAGACCTGCATTCGCCGCAATTCTGGATCGATCGCGAGAATCTTTACTTTGTTCGAATGCTTCGTCCCGCGGGTAAGGATGGGGCGCTAACGCAGGAAACTCAATTCAACAAGTATCAGAAACTGGGTGGTGGCTGGATCGCGCCTGAAGTGATCTTCATGGTCGACGGCAAGATTGTGACAACCGAGAAGTACTCCGACATGCGTGCCGACATGAAGTTGGATCCAAAACTCTTCGATCCACAGTTCTGGACCACGGTGCACTGGAAAGAGTGACTGCGAGTTTGAAAGCATGAAACGGGAAGTCAGCAAGCGCTGGTTCTGGTAGTCTTTGGAACGACATGACTACGACCAGCGCAGTTGCAGCAATCGACTGGAATCACATTTCAAGAGATCTCGACGCGGAAGGCCACGCGGTTGTCAAACACCTCCTTTCCCCGGATGAATGCGAAAAGATAGCCGGCCTTTATAAAAGCGACCACCTTTTCCGCAGCCGCGTCGTGATGGAACGGCACCGTTTCGGACGCGGAGAATACAAGTACTTCAACTATCCTTTGCCCGGCATCGTTGCGAGCCTTCGCACACTCGTCTATCCACAACTGGTTCCCGTCGCGAACCGCTGGAACGAACTCCTGCGTATCGACAGCCGTTACCCAGCGCAGCACGCAGATTACATAGAACGTTGTCATCAAGACGGCCAGCTCAAACCGACACCTTTAATACTTCAATACGAAGCCGGCGATTACAATTGCCTGCATCAGGACCTCTACGGCGAGCACGTTTTCCCACTTCAACTAGCAATCCTGTTGTCTGAACCGGAGCGAGATTTCACTGGCGGCGAATTTGTATTGACGGAGCAACGGCCACGCATGCAATCGCGGCCGATCGTTGTTCCGCTGCGCCAGGGCGATGCAGTCGTCTTCGCAGTTCATCACCGTCCGGTCCAGGGTGCAAAGAACGTATATCGCGTGAACCTCCGCCACGGCGTGAGTCGCATCCGCTCGGGCCATCGCCACACGCTAGGCATTATCTTCCACGACGCGCGCTAAGAAATTTTCTTACTCGACGCGTGCAAGTTGGCACTAACGCACGCGTTCATCACCAGCATCACGCTCTCTCCTCGAAGTTTCCAAAATAACTCCAGTCTTTTTGTGGGAAGGATTTGTCCGGTTCCACCGTCGAATCACAGGAGAGTTGATATGAGTAACAATGCAACGGATCTTTTCAACGTGCGTTCGCATAACCCATCCTTTTTTTCAGTCAAGGAAAGCGCGGTTTACGATGGTCCACTGCTGGACTTTTGTATTCCCGTGAATCTGCACTTTCCACCGCCCGAGATGGTCCAACGCATCAGCGAGCGTTTACCTGAAATTCTTCGTTACTATCCCGACTATGCCGAGGTCCACGCGAAGCACATCGGAGAAATTGCAGACGTTCCTCCGGAATTCATCGTGCCGGCGAACGGATCGACAGAAATCATCACGCGTCTGTGCCACCTGACTCGTGGTCCAATACTCACACCGATTCCAACGTTTAGCCGCTGGACCGATCTGCCCGAAGAATTGGGCATTCCGCTGTACACGATAACGCCGGACATCCGCAAAGATTTCCGCCTGGACGTCGCCGAAATAATCGCGCGCGTTAATGAACTCGGCGTCAGGATGCTGGTGATCTCGAACCCAAACAATCCGACCGGTGCATGGTTCGAAGCAGAAGAGATCGAGGAGCTCGTGATGCGGCTGCCGCAAGTAGAACTAATCGTAATTGATGAGTCTTTTCTGGATTTTTCGAGTATTGAGAGTGCCGCGGCGTTGATACCGAAGGCCCGGAACCTCGTGGTGGTTAAAAGTCTTGGCAAATCTTTGGGCTGGCATGGTGTCCGGCTCGGTTATGCCGCCACGAACCCACGCGCCGCCGGGTTGCTCAGATCTCAACTGCCGTTCTGGAACGTCAATGGGTTGGCCGCATACATTTTGAAAAGTGTGACACAGTTTAAAGACGAATTCCGTCAAAGCCTCGCTCTCGTTGAAGAGGACAGAACGTACATGTTGCGCCAACTGGAGAAGATTCCCGGCTTGAGAGTCTTTCCGTCACGGGCGAATTTTCTTTACGTTGAGCTACCGGCCAACACATCGGGCCGAGAACTTAGAGATCGGCTATTGAAAGAGTATGGGTTGATGGTACGCGAGTGCAGCAACAAGACAGGCGCGTCCGAGCGATACTTGCGCCTGGCCGTTCAAACAAAAGAAAACGTCGATGCCTTGATCGTGGCGTTAATCCACACACTCCCAACCGGGAGTAATCTCTTCCGTTATTTTGGTACATGATCCAAATCTGCGTTTGCCTGTCGTCCAGGGACCTTCAAAGTTTCAGATCATTCTGATCCACGTTAGCTCATCTTCACTTTTGGAAATATTGAGAGATTTGGATCGTTCCACTTCTCTTCGACGTTCGTTCGCTATGTCTGAACACTTGGCTCAATAGTTGCGCCTCCGAAATTCTCCCCAAGTTATTGTTTGAAATTACAAAGCCAACTTCCAGAGCAAGTTCGAAATTTCGGAGGTAAACAGATGGCAAAACTGAGATACTTTGGTGGCTGCACAATTCTGCTACTGCTCGCATTGGTGCCCACCTCATTCGGCCAAACCAGTAAAGGTTTCGTGGTCGGTACGATCACCGACCCCAATACTGCCGCTGTCGCAGCGGCTACTGTGAAGATTACAAATACGGCTACCGGAGTGACGCGAGAAACGACCACACAGGAAGATGGCGCTTATCGTTTCGATGCTGTCGATCCGGGAACCTACCGGCTCGAAGTCACCGCTGCCGGTTTTAAGACCGCGACTCGTGAAGTCGTAGTCTCAGCCGCTCAAACCGCGGATGCAACACTAGCGTTAGAGGTAGGGAATCCTACCGAGACCGTAACGGTAACCTCGGGGACTCCCGTTGAACTTCAAACTCAAGACGGCGCACGCGTTAACACAATTGGCACCCGGCAGATCACCGAAATGCCGGTTCAGGGGTTGAACCCGGTTAATCTCGTGTTCACGCTCCCCGGAGTTAACGATCCCGGGCCTTTAGGCGGCGGCTTTGTTCAAGGAACAGAGTTTTCCGTAAATGGCCTGCGTCCTCGTGCCAACAACCAGTTGATCGACGGACTCGACAACAACGACAACTCGATCACCGGCCAGTTCTATCAACCAGTGTTGCGCGACGGTTACAACGAAGTGACTGTTTTATCGAGCGACTACTCGGCTGAGTATGGACGCGCTGGTGGCGCTGTGGTGAATGTAATCACCCGCAGCGGAACGAACGATTTCCACGGCTCGGTATACGACGTGATCATTCCGAGCAAGCTTTCCGCACTTTCACCGTTCGAGAAGTCCGGTTTCGGTTTGACTAAGAAACCCGTCTCCATCGAAAACGACTATGGTTTCTCGGTCGGTGGTCCAATCCTCAAGAACAAGCTGTTTTTCTTCGGCACGATTCAGTGGTCTCCGTTTCGCGCCGGCGGCGTAACGTCGTCACCTGCGGTCCCAACGGCCGAAGGGTTTGCGCAACTGCGCGCGCTCTTCCCTGCTGGTACCAGTGCAAACCTCGATCGTTATCTCGCGACAATCGGTGATCTCCGCGGCACAACAGGCGTATTCAGCGTGCCCTTGAACAATGATGTGTCGATTCCGTTTGGTACGGCGACGCGAACCAGCTCACAACCGGTGGATGATACTCAGTATCTATTCCGCGTTGACTGGACACCCAATACGAAAGACGCGTTCTCGTTCCGTTATCTGGCTGACGATCAACTCTTCTCAAACCAGGTGCCGCAGTTTTCGACGCTGCTGTTTGCGGGAACCGAAGTTGACGTGCCCAGTTTGATTCAGAATGCTTACATCAACTGGACACGCACATTTACACCGACCACAACCAACGAATTTCGCTTTGGCTATGGCCGGTTCAACGTGCTCTTCAACTACCGGAATCCCGACCTACTCACTGCGCCACCGCAATTCCTTTTCGGCGGCACGGCTTCGAGCATAACTGGTGTGGGTCCCGATCCCACCTTTCCACAAGGTCGAATCTTCAACAACTACCAGTTTCAGGACACCATCTCGCACACGATAGGTAATCACACGTTTCGCGCTGGGTTTGACGTCATGGTCCAACGTGCGAAGCAATTCATTCCTATCAACACCCGTGGAAGTTTCGTGTTCACGGATGCGGTTGACCCGGAAACTGACGAGGTTATAGCTCCGGCTTTCCAAAACTTCATCGACAACTTCTCAGGCAATCAGGGTGTTTTCGCACAGAAAGTATTTGGCGAGAACGTTGACCACCCCGATGTGATCAACCAGGCCTACTTCATCAACGACGACTGGCGTGTTCGTCCTAATCTGACCTTGAATGTGGGCTTGCGCTATGAGAATTACGGTGTGGCGCAAAACACAGCCGCCTTCCCGGCGTTCTGTGGCTTCAACGTACCGTTTCCAAGCCGTTGTGAAGTTAAAAGAGACAAGAATAACTTTGCTCCGCGGTTCAGCTTTGCATATACGCCGAAGTTCGCGAAGCGGTTGTTTGGCGAAGATGTGACTGTAATCCGCGGCGGCTTCGCTGTGAGTTACGACACCTACTTCAATAACATCCTGAGCAACACTGTCGCTTCGTCGCCAAACGCCATCGGCGTCACAACGTTTGGAGAGGATGGTCCGGACCCGCGAGGTTTTCCGAATGCATCCAATACCCTCCCGGAGGTACCGGGTGCCGCGAATCCGTTTGCGACTCAATCGACGGTCTTACAGAATCTGCACAACCCGAAAACTTACGTTTGGAACTTCGGCATTCAACGACAACTTCCATGGAAGATGGTCGCCGATGTTGCTTACGTTGGATCGCGCGGCATTCACCTCTTCATCAATGAAGAATTGAATCCACGCAATATCCTCGTAGCCGGGGCTCCGCGGGTTAATCCGGGTTTTGGTCCGGTGCAGCCGCGTACCAACGGTGGTGATTCGAATTACCATTCGTTGCAGACGCGACTCGAACGAGGCTTCGCAAACCGTTTGCTGTTTCGTGCGGCCTACACCTTCTCGAAGGCGATCGACGACGTTAACAGCGAAGTGTTCGTGACCTCTGGCGGCACCAGCCGTGCATCAGACCTGCTGGGTAATCTGGGTGGCCGGGCAGTGGACCGCAGTGTGGCGACTTATGATGTCCCGCACGTTGCATCCTTCTCGTTCCTCTACGACCTTCCCGGAGCGTCAGAGAATCGCTACGTTAAAGCGATTACGAGTGGGTTCACTCTTTCGGGCATCTGGCGCTTTCAATCAGGAGCCGTGGAAACGGCTTACTTGAATGGCTTTGACATCAACGGCGACGGTGTAAATACCAATGACCGTCCCGCGATCAGCAATCCAAATGCGCCAGCAAACTCGGTGGCGATTTTCAACGGTATCTGTGATGTTCAATCACCAACGGGTTACTGTAGCAGCGACTTCGTTACACCGATCGCGCTCAACGATGCGCGGTTTGTAGTCGATCCCGACATCCGTACTGGAATCGTGGGACGAAATACACTTCGTGCTCCCAATTGGAACCGGCTCGATCTCAGTCTTACCAGAGCGATCGACATGTGGTTCACTCCCTGGGAGGGCGACAAGTTTGAGATTCGTATGGACTTCTTCAACGTGTTCAACCGCCCGATCTTTACCTGGGATGCAGCTTCGGTCGGCGGTCTAAGCGATGGCGACGTCTTCAATACGTTCTTCAATCAACCGGAACTCAACGGAGGACCAAACAATACACTCCGGACGTCCCGTTCGGGACGAATTCAACTGCGCTATTCGTTCTAAGTAAACGATCAAAGGGCAGGAAGGTTGGGGGCGGGACTGGGACCCGCCCTCACTTTTTTGCAGACTTGCCTAAGATCCTGGCCTCACGCTTGATCTCGTCACTGACATCGATGAGGTTGTTGAGACTCACCGTCACGGTATCAATCATCTTTGCATCGACGACACCGAGGTTCTTGAAAATAGGATTCGCCACGAAGTCGACCACCAGGTCGTGCAACGCAACGATATTTTTCTTCATGTGGCTCTCGTCGATCGTCTCGGCGTGGGCCGGTTTGGCTTCAATCTTTTCGGGTTCGGGAAGACAAAGATTCTCCCGCAAGCGAGCGGTTCGCCGCTTCATGTCATCCGTCAGCTCAGCCAAACGATCGTAATTAAGGTTCTTGTCCGGCTGAATCATACGGACGATCTCGTTGTGGATGACCTGTATGCGTTGGAAGTCCTCGTTGATTTGCGGAAAGAGATTTCGCCTTCGCTCGTTGGCCGCCTTCGCATCGTTCTTCATGCGATTGAGCGTGCGATCGTATTCGTCCATGGCGCGATTACGTTCGCGAACCGTCTGGCTTGGCGTGCTGGGCCCGCGCGGTTGGGATTGAACGACTTCCGCAACACCGGCGATTATGAATGACAACAAAAGAGTCGTGCAGCAGTTCGTAGGCTTCAAGCACTGGAGGATAGTTCTCCACTTGTTCATGGTCTTGCCTCCGAGTTGTTATTTGTTGCAGATGGCTGGCCGAAGGCAAGTATAAACCGGAAATAAAAAAACGACGAGGTTTTCTTCTAACCTCGTCGTTTTTTCGTAGATTTGATTTTCTACCAGCTTAAGACACCGCAATTCTCAGCGCCGTCCACGTGTTACCTTCACCTTTCTGGGCTTCGATTGTAACCACGTCATTGGCTTTCACATCAGCAAGGACTGCATCCTTTCCACCCTTGGTCACTTTCGTTTCTGCCGTAACCGCGAGGGTGTGTTCAGCCTTCTGGCTGTCAATGACGGTCAACGCCGAATCGGTAACTGCCGATACGGTTCCGTTGATCATCGTTGTCTTCTGCTTTTTCTCCTTGGCTGGCATAGCCGGATCCTGTTTTGCGATAACAACGCTGGCTGATACAAGCAGTCCCAGACAGAGCATCGCCGCACCGAGTGCTCGTGATATTTTGCTCATCTTCATTCCCTTCCTTGATAGTATTTCGATTTGACACAAGTAGACCGTGGGAGACTGACGGTAACCAGATTCATTAGACCGCGATGTTGATAGCGAATGGTTACCGCCGAGATGCGATGACGTTGTGAAACGATTACTTACTACTTAGATTCGTCAAACGAAGGAAGGCTTCTTCCAAACTCTGTTGAACGGGGCTCAACTCATACACCTTGATCCCTTTGCTCACCAGGAGTGCGTTTGCTTCGGCAAGCTGTTGCGGGTCCGCGTCGATTCGCAAGAACGAAGCGCCATTTTGATTAACCGTCAGGCCCGGTTCTTTGCTCAGCACCTCAACCGCTTTCGCCAGGTCGTCTACGCGCACTTTGTACAGCGTCGCCGGCGCCAACAGCGACTCTGGTCCACCTTCATAAAGCAAACGTCCTTCATGAATAATTCCGACGCGGTTGCAGAGTTGTTCGATCTCCGTGAGTAGATGGCTCGAGAGCAGAACCGTCAACCCAAATTCATCGCGCAGACGCCGGATCAGCTTTCGCGTTTCATGTATTCCTTGCGGATCGAGACCGTTCGTAGGTTCGTCGAGAATAATGAGCTGCGGGGTTGGTAAAAGCGCTTGAGCAATTCCGAGACGTTGCCGCATGCCATACGAGTAAACCTTCACCGGGTCTCCCGCACGATCGCGTAAGTTTACGATCTCGAGCACCTCTTCCACGCGTTTCTTCGCGACGCCACCGGACAAGGAAGCAAGTAGTTGCAAATTCCGGCGTGCAGAAAAATTCTCGTAGAACGCCGGCGTCTCGATGATTGCGCCGACTCGCGAACGCGCTCGCAGATATTCCCAACTCGAACCGTTCACCGGAAATTTGATCGACCCGGAACTGGGTTTCACCAGTCCCAACAGCATCCTCAACGTCGTCGACTTCCCTGCCCCGTTTGGACCAAGAAAACCGTAGATGTCACCCCTTTCGACACGTATCGTAAGGCGATCGACCGCGGTGCGAGCGCCAAAACGCTTCGTCAGGTTTTCGGTTTGTAATGCGACGTCTGACATTGATAGAGATCTTCTCTCGCAAAAGCGCAAAGACGCAAAGCGCTGCCGCGTTTCTAAAGGATTTCTTTGCCCCTTAGCGCCTTTGCGGGAAAACTGTCCACAGTGTGTTAAAAACCTACTTCCACTAACAACGGCCAGTGGTCCATGCGGCCGACCGCGGCATTTCGCAAGACTTCGACTCGTCCGACTTCTCCGAGTGCGGGTGGACCAAAAATGTAGTCGATGCGGCGATCGTTGATCGCGGTATCGCCTGCTTCGCGTCCCAGATCGCGGAAGTAGCGCAGAATATGGCTGTACGATTCGCTGTCGTGCTTCAGGTTGTCGGTATAAAAATTCGTCTCGTTGGCAGCTTTGAGTTCGAAGTTGAAATCACCGGCGATGAAAACTTCTGACGATCGTCCTTGCTCCTGGGTCCAATCTATTAACGCTTCGGTGTAGGTCCTTCGGCGAGCAGCATTGAACGCATCAGCGTGCGCGCTCAAGAGCAGCACCTGTCGCGCGTCTCGTCGCGGCCGAAATGAAGCGCCGAGAGCGTAACGCGCACCAACCGGCACAGGAATAAATGTCGCACTCGTATCTTTAACCAGTATCGCCTCGAAGCGATCGCCTCTTCCTTGCTGCGCCACCGAACCGCGATACTTTCCCTGTAACAGGCCGAGCAAAACGTTCAATTGCGCTTTGCCCGTGAGTTCCTGGAGTGCAACTGCATCTGCGTCCTGACTCAAGATCACGTCGGCCACGGCCGGCAAATCTTTGTCGTGCGCGCGGGTGTCGTCTTCGAGCTCGGCATAACCGATGTTCCACGTAAGCAGGCGAAGCGTATAAGCAGACTGGCCAGATGAACTGGTTTTGCTGGATTCGGATGAACGCGCAAAGTGAACGGCGCCCACAATCATCAGGCAAAACAAAATCAGCAGCGCCACTTTCACCCACATCTCAGGTAACAATATCCTTCCGCTCGAAGATGACCACAGTTGTTAGCAACAGGCCGGTTGTATATGCGCCGCAGATACACGCGTAGTGCCACAGGTTTTCCCATGGAATCTCCGGCTTGAACACATCGCGCCAGAAGTCCATATCAGTGGTGAAAAAGTAGGGCCGCAAATGCTCGAAGAACTCCACTCGCCCAACGATGTAGAGTGTTAAATAAGCCGCGATGGTCATTACGATCGCCTGTGCCGGCGATTCGAAAACAACCGAACACAGCAACGCCAGCGCAGCGATCACGAGCAGCGCCCACGTGCCTGACAAGATCGCGTAACCAAACCGCATCAGTGCGTCGTCGCGCATGATCGTCCCGGGCTCGTCAACGAGATTGAGTGGACCAGGATAGAGTTCCAGGTTGCCCCAGCCGACGAAGATCAAGCCGATGACCAGGTTCAACCCGATGAAGAATGTCAGCAACAGTGCCGCGTGGAGTGCAGTAACCAGAAACTTCGAAAGGACCAGCGACGCGCGTGAGATTGGACGCGTGCAGATCATTCGCAACGTTCCCGCGCGTGCCTCGCCGGCGATCTGCGAGCCCGCGCTCATGGACACGAAAATCGGCAGCAGCAAAGTAAACGAAAAAAGCAGCGAGTAGAGCGCGAACGTCAGTCCGTTGAAATACTGCTTCGACTCATACGTGTACTTGAACTGCTCCACGGCCTCGCCGCCCGTTTTGCGAGCGGCGTAGGTGTAGAACCCCCAAAGCATCAGCACGACAAATCCGATCAGCACCAGAAAAGAGAGATAAAAGCTTTTGGCGCGAAACAGCTTCTCGAGTTCCAGTTTGAGTAAAGTAAGCATGTCTTGCTTTCCGGGCAAACGTCCTAACGCGACTTAACGTACTCAGCGAGCCTGTTGTTCGGCATTATTTGCGGAGGCGCACACGGTAACAACCGGACTAGCCACACTGCGTCAGCCGTGTTTACATGGATGCGGTTGAAGCTCTCCGAGAAGCAGGTGCTGACGAGATAAGTGGCGCAAGAGGGAAAAACTGCGGTCGTTGCGGCGATACTCGGCAATCTCGCCATTGCCATAACGAAGTTTTTTGCCGCCGCCCTTTCAGGCAGTTCGGCCATGCTTTCCGAAGCAATCCACTCACTTGTAGACACCGGCAACGGCGCCCTCATACTGCTCGGCATTCACAACAGCCGCAAACCGGCGGATCACGAACATCCATTCGGCCACGGACGCGAACTGTACTTCTGGACACTCATGGTCGGAGTGCTCATCTTCGGCGTTGGTGGCGGCATGTCGATCTATGAAGGACTAACACATCTCGCGGAGCCGAAACCAATTGCAGACGCCAGGTCGAACTACATCGTGCTTGGTATCTCGGCTGTTTTCGAGAGTGTTACGTGGGTCTTTGGTTGGAAGGCGTTCAGCAAAGAGCGTCGCGGGAGAGGCGTGATCCAGGCGATCCACGCGACCAAAGATCCGACGAGCTTCTCAGTTCTGCTTGAAGACTCGGCGGCGCTGCTCGGGCTCCTGGTCGCCTCGCTCGGTATTTTTCTTAGCAGGTATTTGAATCAGCCTTACTTAGATGGTGCCGCGTCGATCGTGATCGGGGGTCTGCTCTGCGTGATCGCCACTGTCATGGTTTACGAAAGCAGAGGCTTGCTGATCGGTGAAGGTGTAGATCAGCAAACACTCCAGGCTCTCAGAGAAATCGTTGAAGGCGATGGCGCCGTGGCCCACGTCCAACATCTCCACACAATCTATCAGAGTCCACGCAGGGTGCTACTCGTCATCCAGTTGCGCTTCAAGGACCACATTTCCGCCGTCGATGTGCGAGAAGCCGTGCGGCGTTTGGAATCCAACATTCGGGCGCGCTTCCCGGAAATCAAATACGTCTTCTTTGGCGCGGAATCCATCGCTTCCGAAAGTGCTTCGAGTGATTAGCGGCTTGGCTTGACGGCCAGATTGAAGAGGGTTGATAGTTAGCGATCATGAAACTGATCCTGGTACTGTTTCTCACTTCACTCATCGCGCCTTCTGCATTAGTGCAAAAACAGCAGCTCGACAGAGACACCAGGAACCTGAAGGGCAACGTAAAAAGCGTCGAGACTGCTACCTCGCACATAGATAGATCGTCGGGCCGGCCGGAGCGAGCGCTTCAACGGACCAGCCGCGAAGAGTTTGATGCGTCCGGCAACCTCATAGTGGAAACGCGGTACGATCCGTACGGCGATGTGCTGGCGGTCCTTTCTTACAGTTATCTCGATGGTGAAAGGGTCGTGAAGGAACAAACCAGGGACAAGCGTGGATTGGGTGTGAGACCGCGCAACCCGGGCCCGAGTCGCGCTCCCGATCCTCCCTACACGGCAAAGCTTCAATACAAATACGACGGCAACGGTAATCGAATCGAAACGACTCAAGTCTTCAGCAACGGCTCGCCACCAACCAAACAGGTTTACAGTTACAGCACTAATGAGCGCGCAGAGCAAATCTTTTCTGAAGACGGCACGCTGACTTACAAATTCGTGCACAAACTCGACGACAAAGGCAATGAAGTTGAAACTGTCACGACTCGATATGAAGACTCTCGCGATCCTTTACAGGCCACGACTGCCTATAAGTACCTGGAATTTGATTCACAGGGAAACTGGACCAAACGTATGGAGTCCCGAGGAAACGAGTCGTGGATAACCTATCGCACGATTACCTACCACTGATGATTTAACGATGCGCAACCTCCCAAAGTCAGCGCCACTTTCAATCTGGGTTTACATCATTGCTCTCACTTACTTTGCACTGCACCTCTTAACCTCCACGCGGTACGGTTACTTCCGCGACGCTCTCTACTATCTTGCTTGCTCCGAGCATCCAGCGTTTGGGTACGTCGATCAGCCGCCGTTGATCGCATGGCTCGGCTGGATTGCGCGGCACACTTTGGGAACCTCCCTTCCGGCTTTACTGTTTTGGCCAGCACTCGCCGGCGCAGGACGCATTCTCCTCACGGCCGTTCTCGCACGTGAACTCGGGGCCGGTCGCTTCGGAACCATCCTTGCCGCTACGCTCGCAGCGACGCCGGGCGTTTGGTGGGTTATCGATCATCAGTTTGCGATGAACTGTTTCGAACCTCTGCTATGGGGAGGTCTCGCTTTGATAGTCCTGCGTCTTATCAAAACGGAAAACCCAAAGTGGTGGTTGGCATTCGGCGCGGTTGCTGGTGTCGGTCTGCTCAACAAATACTCGATCGTTGTTTTTGCCGCGGCGTTGCTCGCCGGTCTGTTGTTAACAAGCCAACGGCGGCTATTGTTTACGCCATGGATTCTCGCCGGAGGCGCGATCGCGTTTTTGATATTCTCACCGAACCTGATTTGGAATATTCAGAACCACTGGCCGTTCCTGGAACTGATGCGCAACGTGCGCGCAACGGGAAAAGACGTGGTCCTGCCACCGGGCAAATATTTATTGCAGCAGGTGCTGATGTTGAATCCCGTCAGCTTTCCCTTCTGGTTCGGCGGGCTTCTCTTCTTACTCTTTTCGCGCGAGGTCAGGATCTATCGCGCTCTTGGATGGACGTTCGCGATCGCGATCGCCGTCTTTATGATCACGCACGGAAAAGATTATTACGCGGCGCCGGCATACGTAATGCTGTTTGCAGCAGGTGGCGTTGCAACAGAACGAGTGCTCGCGCGAGGATTCTTCGCGCGCGGAAAACTGCAAGCAGTCTTAAGGGTTGTATGTCTACCTTGGTTAGTTACAGGTGTGGCCGTGTTGTTACCGCTGGTCCTGCCGGTATTGCCGATCGACACATTTCTTCGTTATCAGTCGCACTTGCCCTTTGAGGTTCCGAAAACCGAGCAGAGTTTTGTCGGCGAAACTTTGCCGCAGTACTACGCTGATGAATTTCCCTGGCCCGGCATGGCTGAAGCCGTTGCGCGCGTCTACCATTCGCTCACTCCCGAAGAACAAAAGCGCACGGCAATCTTTGCCAATAACTATGGGCAGGCTGCGGCGATAGATTTCTTTGGACCGCAGTACGGATTACCAAAGGCCATCAGCGGACATCAAAACTACTTTCTCTGGGGTCCGCGAAATTACACCGGCGAAATTGTCATCGTGCTTGGCGACGAGGAAAGTGATGCGCGAGAACACTTCGATTCAGTGACGGTCGCAGCGACTCTGAACAACCCTTACGCCTACCGCTACGAAAACTTTCCCATTCTCTTGTGCCGCGGTTTGAAGTGGAACTTGCAAGCAGAATGGTCGCGAGTGAAGCACTGGAGATAATCTCACAGCGTTCGCTAACATTGCATTCACTACGTTCGCATTGCAACTTAGCCCTTTCTTCGATCTCGTGCATTCGTTAACGAAATCGTTGAGGTCTAGCGTGAAACGCAAACGAGTTGTTAAGGGACGCTATTAATTTCGCAACATTTACGCCCAAATTTCACACATTGGACCAATGTTTCCGCTCGGAGCGCGTTGTGGCACCGTCTTTGCCATAGTGTCTGGCATGCCGATGATGGCAAAGGAGAACGCTATGAAAACTAACTTGCTGACGAAACGACTGATGGGATTTGCACTTGGGTTATCTCTCCTACTAGGAATCGGAATGGCGGCAAGCTCTACGGCCCAAGCCCAGTATAATGATCGGACATGGCAGCGGGAACAGAACAGACGTCAACGCGAATGGGAACGTAATCAACGACGTAACCAACGCCAGTCAAACCGCGATTGGCGCGATCAATACAACTGGGGTGGTTCTAATCAGCTTCGCCAGACCGCTTTGAACGCGGGTTACAACGAGGGCATCAAGGAAGGCCGTAAGGACCGCGACAATCGTGACCGTTTCGAGTATCGCGATGAGGAAGATTATCGGAATGCGAACACTGACTACAGTTCACGCTTAGGCAGCAGGGCGCTTTACCAGCAGTACTTCCGACAGGGTTTTGCGAACGGTTACACTGATGGTTACAGAGGCTACTAACCGCTACTAAGAACGTTCGGTTGTAGCTAACAGATAAACACAACGAAGGCGGGATCGAGTTTGTCGGTCCCGCCATTTGTTTTAGCACCTAACGCTGCCAATAATCCGGAGCTTCCTTCATATTTGCATCGGGTCGTTCCATCCAACGTTCCGGACGAAGCAACGGAATGAAACCAAATTGCTCGTACAGACCATGCGCGTCTTTGGTCGACAAGACCCACCGCCGGAATCCCTGTAGTTGAGGATGGGCCAGGATCACTTCCATGAGCCACTTTGATAACCCATGCCCGCGATGTTCGGGCACGATGAAAACATCGGCCACCCACGCGAACGTCGCATAGTCGGTCACGATTCGTGCAAACCCCACCTGCTCGCCGCTTTTGTAAATGCCAAACGGCATCGAGTTGTCGATCGAACGTTGCACGACCTCGAGCGCGCGGCCGCGGCCCCAATATGAATGATTGCTGATGAAGTCGTGAATAAGATTCAGGTTCAGGCGGGAACGATCCGTACTGATCGCGTATTCATCACGTTGCCAAAGCTCTTGTGTGGGCTCAATCGATTGCTGCATCGCATCTGTGCCTCTGTGTCTCTATGGTTAAATCTCCTAAGCATCATTGAACCACAGAGTCACAGAGAACACAGAGAAGAGCAAGTTAGCTATGGGCGCACGGTCAAAGGTTTCTCACTTTGTTGCGTACCTTTTACGACCCGTACTTTCCAGTCGCCTTGCTTCGCCTTGTCAGGAAGCTCCAGCACAGGTGCTCCATTACCCCAATTCACGACTTTAAGGTCTGTCATCTCGGTGTCGTCTGTTCTCAGCAGTTTGAAACTGAGTTGTTGACCACCGCAGGAACTGAAGTCAACCAGATCCTTTCCTTTTAAATAAATGAACTCGTTATTGCGCTGTGCGGAGTCCAATTCCGGATCGGGTGGAATAGCAAACATCTCTGATTGGTTCGAAGTAAGCTTGCCGGCTTTCACCTGCACCTGCCAGCAGCCTGCGTGCAGCTTATCGGCTCCGGTTGGAAGCACAACGTCAAAGCTTGTATCCGTTACTGCTGTCGGCGTGACCGTCACCGGATCTCCGGCTTGCGGTAGCAAAGAAACAATCAGCGGAGTGACCTTAAAGCCTTTGCCTTTTACGGTCAGATTGGCTGGCGTCGGGATGTTATCGACAATGACTGAACTAATTGCTGTCGCAGAAGGTGAGAAAGCAACTACCTGTTCCCACGTATTACTTACAAGTGGTTTAGCATCAGGGACGCCGGCCGGCTTCTCGACTGTGAAATGAAGCTTGGTTTGATTGGGAACGGGCGCGTTGAGTTTGAAGGAGAATCGTAATTCGTTGTCGTTGGATCCCTCGATCGTCGTTAGATCGGTGATCGTGAGCTTCTCTGCCTCGGCAATCTTCACTTGACCGCCCTTCAGGTATGCGCCACGAATTATGCCTGTACGTACGCCTCCAGCGATATCGGTGTTGGTCCAAAGACATTCGTCACCGGCGTCGCCGCAATCCTTTGCTTGATCTATAACAACTTCGTCGATTCCGGCGGCGACTGCCTTTACGTCTACGGCCATCGTGCCGTCGACGTTTATGGTCGCGCGATTGAGGCTGACATTACCTATAAACTCAAGGGCCAGGAATTTGTAAAAGCCACGATCGGGCTGTGGCTTACCTTCATTGTTCAGCTTTATTTTGCCCTTATCATCTTTAGCGATAAATGCCTTCAAAGTTTCTTTATTGGTGGTTGGGTCTTTGAAAACTTCGAGACCCATTTGTGCCAAACAGACGTCATAACCAATTCGGTCCACCTGAGGATGGCGGACGTTCATATAGCACGGCATGGCTGCTTTGAGCTCGTCAAACGTCATCCCAGTCCCGCGCACCAAGTCTCCAACTAAAGCTCTGGCGTCAGATTCGATAGCAGGGTCAACCAACATCGACAACGGTGCAAAAAAGAGCGCCGGCGACTTCAGGAAAAGTTTTTTAAATCCGGGCGTCAAAAATCTATCGATCGGAAAAAAGCAAACTATGATTTCCGACGACTCCTTGGGAACCAGTTTGTTGGCGCGAAATCCCAGGTCGCTGACTCGATTGAGTTGTTCCACAGTTCGATCGGGCCAGGCAGTGGCGAGACCGGGAATGCCAACACCGGTGGCCGCAGCTATTCCCTTAATAATGCCTTCTTCGTTCAAGGAAAACGTGAACGCGCCGGCCAGATTGCCTGCCAGTGTCAGCCACCGCAGAAACTGGTTTCTGAAAGTGTGGGCTTGAGCGTCAAGTAGTTGTCCTCTAACAACTCTATATTCTTCACTGGCGACCTGGCTCGGGATGCTGGCTGCCTGATATTTGTCGGTATTGCTTCTCCGCAGAAAATCGGAAGGCGGAACTCCGCTCAGCGGCCAATCGTGATAGTCGATAAAGATTCCATGGATAATAAGCGCAGCCGATGGGCTCTTGTTGCCAACGCTTAATTGGATGACCACATAGTTGTTGGCAATCTCCCTGCCAAATATTCGCTCAGAATCGACTCGCGGAATGAGGACGGCCTGAACGTGAACGCTCTCATTGACGGTGATCTCGCTCGTTACTGCTCTCGCATTTTTAGCGGCTTGTTCGAGTAGTTTTTTGGTTTTAGCGTCGAGTTCGGGTTGCGCCAACGTGACGGAACCGAAGCAGAGTGTCACTAGCAGTGACATGAGAGCCAATTTCATCGGGGGGACCTCCAGGGGGGCATCCAAGGTGTCAACGAAAAATCGCTAAGTCACGTCAACGTCAATGTACAGTTCGTTAGCTTTAGCGGCTGTCTCAGTCGTTTTGTAATCGCTTAGTTTCGACATTTCGGTCACCAAAGTCGTTCGCGGAACTTCGGTGTTACTTTCCGAGTGACCGTGCTTACCCTTCATCGTCGAATTAATCGTCATTAACCGGGCGGCTTTTTCTTTCTCATCGTCGTCTTTTTTGTCTTCACGCTTTCGAGCAAAGCGCCCCCAAAGAGTCTTCGGCGTCGCGTTGCGGCTGCCGTGGTGGCCTACTTTGTAAAGACACACGTCTTTCAGCAATTCCGCCGTGTTTTTATCGTTGAGCGCAAACTCCCAGTTCTCAATCTGCGCGTCACCCGGAAAGAGCACTTTCTTGCCGCCAAATTCGAACAGCAGGATGACGCTGGTGTTGTTCATTGCCCTGTCTAAAACGCGCACCAGGCCCAGAAGCTGCTCGCCTCGAAGAGATCTCAACTGGCGAACGAACCAGCGATAATGTGAAGGCAAAAAGTCCTGGAATATGTCCGCATCGGGAAACAAACGACTGTTGCCGCTCGTGAAATCGTCAATCAATTCTCCGGACGCGGCCTGCAACTTCCAATAGTCACGAGCCGCACCCTGAAGCATCCAGAATTCATCTTCATCCTTCGACTTTTGTTTGCGGATTTCCGCATGTTGAGTCAGATCCGGCGGACCGAGAACGTGTATCGTCACGCCCGGCAAAATCTCACTGACATCGAGCTTATCTCCGAATTTCACGTAATGGTTCTGGCCCATCGAAGCTAGATTCGCGACCGCCGAGCGATTCGGCAAACTGTTATCGTTACTAAGAAACTCGATCTGTGCTTCCAACTCAGGCGCCAGGTGTTGCCTGAATTTCGACGAGCTGAGGTGCTTGACTTCAGTCTCGATCGTATTCGCCAGAGAATTCATGTCACTTAGTGCCGCGAAATAATGAGCGTTCGTAAATGGCAGAGCCTGACCGGCTGCTGGTTTCGCGGTTTCTTCGTTCAGTTCGGCATCTTCAAGCGCCGGATTTTCGGTCCAGGGTTGGATCACAATATTCGGCTTAAGTGATGCGATGATTTCTCCTGTGCCACTTCCGTCCTTCTTCGTTGCGAAACCACTGACGTGGTCCTTGTGCCGATGCGTTGCGACTACGATCTGTAAATCCTCCTTGCACCGGTCCTTGATAGTCATCGGCATCCCTTCGCACCGTCGGG
>DATNJO010000251.1:0-8396 GCA_035603895.1 Pyrinomonadaceae bacterium | reverse complement strand
GTTTTTCGGTGACCTGGGCGGTTCTGTTTATTCCGCCAAACTCGACGGCTCGGAAAAGAAACCTTTATTCGGAGCGCAGGGAAATCTGACTGGTGTTGCTTACGTGGATTTTGCGCAAGTCAACCAGATGAGGCGCAACGATGGTCCACGTCTCATTCCGTGACTCTGACCTAATTGTGCAAGTCCGAATGAACGAACGAAATTCAAGGAGTACGTAAATGGCAACGCAAAAAAAAGAAATTAAGCAACCGAAGCCGCTGCCGGCACCGAACAGCGATTTCTACGAGTTCTGGTCGACATTCAGCGCCGAGGAACAGGGGATTCTGAAGCAGGTACGCGAGTTCCTGGACACCCAGGTAGCGCCAATCATCGGGAAGTACTGGCTCGAGGACGCCTTTCCCTTTGAACTGCTGCCGGCACTCAAGGAGCTGAACATCGGCGGTATTGGCATCGAGGGTTACGGCGGCCGAGGTGGAAGCCTTGGGCTCTGGGGCTCCATCGCGATGGAGTTCGCACGAGTCGATCCGTCGCTCTCAACGTTTCTCGGTGTCCACACCGGCCTCGCAATGGGGAGCATCTATCTGGGCGGATCCGAGGAGCAGAAACAGAAGTGGCTGCCACCGATGATTCGCTTTGAAAAGATCGGATGCTTCGGCCTGACGGAGCCGCTGGTAGGTTCGGGAACCTCGGCCGGCATGCTGACGACGGCGAAGCGAGAGGGTGACACGTGGGTCTTGAACGGCGAAAAGAAATGGATCGGCAACTCTCCCTGGTGCGACATTTCGATCATCTGGGCGCGCGACGTGGATGACAACCAGGTCAAGGGCTTCATCGTCGAGAACAAGACGACGCCCGGTTTCAGCGTCGAAAAAATCACCGACAAGATGTCGCTTAAGGTGGTCCAGAACGGTCACATCACGCTGAAAGATTGCCGCGTGCCCGAAGCGAATCGACTCCAGAAGGATGTGTCGTTCCGCGATACGGCACGGGTATTAAAGGTAACGCGCTATGGCGTTTCGTGGATGTCGACCGGCTGCCAGATGGGAGCATACGAACACGCGCTCAAGTACGCACAGGAGCGGTTGCAGTTCGGGAAGCCCATAGCTTCGTTCCAGATGATCCAGGAACTGCTCGCTAAAATGATCAGCAACATTACGGCCTGCCAGTGCCTGGTCATGCGGATGGCCCAACTTCATGCTGAAGGCAAGCTGACGGACGCACACGCGTCAGTCGCTAAGGCATTCTGTACGTCCAAGTGCCGCGAGACCGTTGCCTGGGCCAGGGAAATCTGTGGCGGCAACGGCATCTCCGTTGAATACGGGGTCGGACGTTTCTTCGCAGACGCCGAAGCGCTTTACACCTACGAAGGCACCTACCAGATGCAGAACCTGATCATCGGCAAAGCGATCACCGGGTTGAGCGCCTTTGTGTAACTAATTGGCAGAAAGGAAGTCACACTAATGAGTTCACCAAGAGCAGCATTAACGCTTGAAAATGTCTTGTATGAGAAGAAAGGGCCAATCGCCTATGTAACGCTTAACCGTCCTAAGGTGCTCAACGCCCTCAATCAAAGAACGTGGCAGGACTTAAGAGCGGCATTTGAGGATGCGCGAGATGACGCGGATGTGCGCGGAGCCATTCTCACCGGAGCAGGCGATAAAGCATTCATTGCTGGAGCTGACATTAGCGAACTCGCTCAGGTCACCGCTGTTCAAGCGCAGAGTTCCAGCATATATGGACAGGAAGTTCTGAATCTCGTTGAGAATCTGGGCAAGCCCGTGGTTGCAGCCATCAATGGTTTCGCACTGGGTGGGGGATGCGAGACCGCGATGGCTTGCACCATCAGGCTGGCCACAGAGAGCGCCAGGTTTGGCCAGCCTGAAGTTAAATTGGGAGTGCTTCCTGGGGGCGGTGGAACACAACGCCTTCCGCGTTTGGTCGGCAAGGGTCGGGCTTTGCAACTGATTCTGTCCGGCGAAATGATCTCGGCGCAGGAGGCCTATCGGATCGGACTGGTCAATGAAGTTGTACCGGCTGCCGATCTTATTGCTCGCGCTGAAGCGATCCTTAAACAGATCTTCGCGAATGCTCCACTTGCGGTGAGGTACTCACTCGAAGCAGTGAATAAAGGTTTAGAGACGAGCCAGACTGAGGGCTTGGCTCTCGAAGCCTCTTTCTTTGGCCTTTGCGCGGGCACCGAAGATAAGCAGGAGGGTACGCAGGCTTTTCTGCAAAAGCGCGCGCCACAATTCCACGGACGATGATAGTCGGAGCGATTGAAGAGTTTTAGGAGAAGCAATGTCTGCTCAAGTCACTCAATCCGCGAACACTCTCTCAGCTGAATTCAGCTTTAAGAGTTCGGACGGGTTGCGCATCGCCTACGGGCGTTGGGACAGTCACGATCCGGTGCGCGGAGTGATCCAAATTGCTCATGGCTTGGGTGAGCACATAGGTCGCTACGCTCAAACGATCGAAGTTCTGGTTTCAGCAGGTTTGACTGTTTACGGAAACGATCATCGCGGTCATGGGCGCACCGCACCTGATAACGCACATCTCGGAGACTTTGGCGAGGGCGGCTTTGATTTGCTGGTAGACGACATGGTTTGTCTCAGCCGCATCGCCAAAGACGAAAACCAAAATCTGCCGTTCATCCTTTTCGCTCACGGCATGGGTTCATTCGCCGCCCAGGAATACGTGCTCGATCACAGCCGCGAGATTGACGCCCTGATTCTTTCCGGATCGGGCGCGCTCGACCGCCTCGCGCAACTCGGCACTTCAACCTCGGTATGCAGCAACGTCTTGAACGCTAACTTTGAACCGGTGCTTACTCCGTTCGATTGGCTCAGCCGGGATACCGGAGTGGTTAACGCGTTCATGAACGACCCGCTTTGCTTTGCGGACCTTCAACCCAAGGCGTTTGTATCGTTCCTTGGAGCAGCGTCGGAACTCTCTGATCCGCTGCGGCTTGGGGACATTCGCGACGACTTGCCGATTTACCTCTTCTCCGGGAGCGAAGATCCTATCGGACAGCAACTCGAAGGACTCGCGCTTCTGATCCACCGCTATGAAAAAGCCGGCCTATATGACATCTCGCATGATTTCTACATCGGCGGGCGACACGAAATGCTCAATGAGATTAACCGCGAGGAAGTGAGAGAGCGATTACTCGCCTGGATCTCGTCCATTTTGGAAGGGCCGTCATATAGACCAAAGGCTTCGACTGATGCATAGGTATTTTCCAGCCATCATGATTTAAGGAGACACTATGACAACTGACAACATTTTTTCCGGATTGAAAGTAGTGGACCTGGCGAGCTTCATCGCTGGTCCAAGCGCCGCGGTAATCTTGTCCGATTTTGGCGCTGATGTGATCAAGGTGGAACCGCCTTCCGGCGACATGTGGAGGATTGGTAACAAGATACCCCCGCAGCCGCAGGCAAAGGATCCCTATCAATGGCACCTGGCCAATCGCAACAAGCGCGGCATAGCGCTCGATCTGAAATCGCCGAGCGCACAGCAAGTTCTCGAGAAACTCGTCAAATGGGCTGACGTGCTCATAGTCAACACGCCGCATCGTGCTCGCAAAAAACTAAAGCTTGAATACGAGGACGTCGCACCGTGGAACCCGCGTTTGATTTATGCGGACGTGACCGGATTCGGCGAAAAGGGGCCTGATGCAGAGCTTCCGGGCTTCGATATTACTTCCTACTGGGCCCGCAGCGGCTTGCTATCGATGACGCGCGATGCCGGCGCACCGCCCACCTGGCCAGTGGCTGCTAGTGGTGACAATGCGACTGCCGTCGGCTTGTACTCCGCGATCGTTACCGCGCTCTATCGTCGCGAACGCACGGGCAAGGGATCGTATGTTACGACCTCGCTTCTCGCTGAGGGTATTTGGTCCGCAAGCGTTTCGATCCAGGCAGCGCTGAGCGGAGCGAAGTTTTACGGACTGCACGATCGCAAGAATCCCGCAAACGCGGCGCTAAACGTCTATCAGTCCGCCGACGGGATCTGGTTTGTGCTCCTGGTCACGCCTGACAAATTGGAAGCAGTGGCGAAAGCCATCGGCCGCGCCGATCTATTAACTGATCCACGGTTCTCACCAGCGAACCTGGTGGCGAACATGCCGCAGTTGACCGCTATTCTCGATGAAGTATTCGGCGCGCAACCGATGGCGCATTGGTACGAAGTTTTCAATGACGTTCATGTCACGTTCGGTGCTGTGCGCGATCCGCAGGAAGTAGTCAACGATCCACAGCTCCTGGCGAATGAAATCGTCGTTCCGCTTGAAGGCGCAGGCGGCAAGCTGACGTCGACGATCAGCAGCCCGATTCAGGTGCACGGCGTCAACAAGGTAACTGCAAAACGCGGCCCGGAACTTGGCGAGCACAATCAAGAGGTTCTCCAGGAGTTAGGCTTTGACGCGAAACAGATCGACAGCTTCCTCGATAGTGGCGTCGTATCCGGGCAATTGAAACCAGCAGCCAAGTGAGGTGGGCGATGAGTGAAATTTTGACGGAACGTTCTGGCAGCATCTTGCGGATCACATTGAATCGACCTGCTAAGAAGAACGCGATGACTTCGAGCATGTACCTGACGATGGCGCAGATCCTCGATGACGCAGCAGCGGACGATGACGTAAGTGTCGTGCTATGGGATGGCGCCGGAGACTCATTCTCCGCGGGCAACGATTTGGAGGATTTCCTGAAACACCCACCGGGGCCAGGTGAGAGTCCGCAAGCTCAGTTGGCGGATGTGTTGCTGAACTTTGACAAGCCGCTGATCGCGGCGGTGAAGGGTGTCGCTATCGGAGGCGGAACTACTCTGCTGACACATTGCGACTTCGTCTTCGCGGGCGAGAGTGCGAGGTTTCAATTGCCGTTCGTCAATCTTGGCCTGGTCCCGGAATTCGGCTCTTCCTGGTCCTTGCCTGCGCGCAGCGGATACCTCCGTGCTGCCGAATTGATTTTGGTGGGCCAGCCTTTCGACGCAAAGGTTGCAGCTGAAATTGGATTGGTGACCCGTGTTGTGCCCGATGAAAAACTGCTGGCCACAGCCACCGAAACCGCTGAGAAGCTGGCCGCGAAACCTCCTGCTGCTCTGCAAGCTTGCAAGAGACTGATGAAGCGTTCTCAACGCGAGCAAATCGCCCAGGCGATAAAAGAGGAGAATGAAGAGTTTGCCTCGCGAGTGCGCTCGGCTGAGGCAAAGGAAGCGTTCACAGCGTTTCTTGAAAAGCGTGCGCCCGATTTCAAGAGAACGAAGGAGCCGGTAGTGGTCTAATTTTGGCTTTCTCTGTGCAACCTCTGTGTTCCTGTGTCTCTGTGGTGTCCTTTTCTCAGGCTCCACTAACCACAGAGACACAGGAACACAGAGGTTGCACAGAGAATATTTCAAGTCATGAAGAGAGCTGCACAAGTAGACACGCTGCGAAGAGTCGTCTCCACCCGAATGCCAACTCGCTGGGGAACATTTCAGACGTTTGGGTTTGAGCGCAAGGTATCGAACAGTAGCGCGCGGGTAGAAACCGCGCTCGCGATTGTAATGGGCGATGTGACACAGGGCACTCCGTTGCTCCGTATCCACTCGCAGTGTTTTACCAGCGAAGTGCTTGGGTCCTTACGCTGCGACTGCAGAGAACAACTAGAGATCGCCATGCGCGCCATTGCTGAAGAAGGTTGTGGTCTCGTGATCTATGAACATCAGGAAGGTCGCGGTATCGGGTTGATGGCGAAGTTACGGGCTTATGCGCTTCAAGATAAAGGTCTCGATACTGTCGAGGCGAATCATGCGCTCGGATTTGCTTCCGATTATAGAGACTTCACTCTGCCAGCCGCGATCTTGCGTGATCTTGGAATCAACGCCGTTCGACTTCTTTCAAATAATCCTCAAAAGGCTCGCGTCTTGTCCGATGCCGGTATCGAGGTTGTCGCCGAGGTTCCCTGCGAGACTGCGCCAAACGAACACTCCCTGCCTTACCTGCGAACAAAGAAAGAAAAGTTGGGCCATGCTCTGACACTGGGGCAAACAGAAATCACAGATCCAAGTGAACGCGATCAATCCTCCTTTGCCACCATAGAAGATGCAATTCGTGAGCTTCGAGCGGGACGCATGATCGTCGTTGTGGACGATGAAGATCGCGAGAACGAAGGTGATCTAACGATGGCTGCGGAGATGATCACCCCGGAAGCAATCAATTTCATGGCAATGCACGGACGAGGTCTGATCTGCCTCGCGATGACCGGGGAGAGACTCAACGAGTTAAGCCTTGGCCCAATGACATCTGATAACACTTCGTTGGGCGGTACAGCGTTCACGTGCTCGATAGACCTAAAAGGACAAGGAGTGACTACGGGAATTTCCGCCTACGATCGGGCACAGACAATCAAGGCTGCCGTCGATCCATCGAAGCACGCAACAGATTTCGCTCGGCCCGGACACATCTTTCCACTTTGCGCTCGCGCCGGAGGCGTTTTCGATCGTAGAGGTCAGACAGAGGCGGCGGTTGATCTCGCACGGATTGCGGGATTAACGCCAGCGGGTGTGATCTGCGAGATCGTCAACGACGATGGCACCATGGCCCGCGTGCCCGACCTGATCGGGTTCTGCAAGAAGCATAACCTCATAATGATTACAGTCGATGAGCTGGCCCGCTATCGATTGGAGACAGATTACGAAGAATCGCTTGGAGCAATATTCGAACTCTTCCCCGCCTCATTCAAGAGATTTACTCCTGAACTGGATGCCTTTTCTCGGAGCCCGGTCGCAACCGCCATGAACACGGAGAAAGCAGGATGATTCATGCACACTCCCTGGGACGGGCCTATCGTTACTATCCGGACCGGACCGCCCTTGTGTCTGAGACGAGGCGCTCGACTTTTCGTGAGCTTCACGATCGCGTTGGGGAGATTGCGGCGGCGCTAAAGAACCATGGCGTCAAAGCTGGCGATCGGTTAGCGATACTTCTCCCGAATGAACTTGAGTTTATCGAACTTGTGTATGCGTGTGCCTGGCTCGGACTGATCGTGGTCCCACTGAACACCCGGCTCTCGGAAAAAGAGATCGATCATGTGCTGGTCGACGCAACTCCGCATGGGCTGATTCGGCACTCGTCACTCGCCGCGCCGAGCGTGCAGCTTCCATGGCAATTAGTGCTTGATGAGGAACCTCTGGAATCTCCAGGTAGTTCTTATCCTGATACTGTGTATGATCCCGATGCGGTATTTGCTCTTATCTATACCAGCGGTACAACTGGCCTGCCCAAAGGCGTGGCGCTGACTCACGCAAACATCCTGGCAAACGTGGACCACGTTAACTACTGGATGCGTTATAGAGAGGATGGTGTGTACCTTCACGCAGCGCCGATATTTCACATTGCGGACTTTCCCTTCATGTTCGCATCTCCAGCTTTCGGTACCTGTCAAACCACCATTCCAAAGTTTAGTCCGCAAATCTTCTGTCAGACCGTCGAGCGCGAACGTGTCACCCATACGGTATTGGTGCCGACGATGATCAATATGCTGACTCAATTCGAAGAACTGAAAAACTATGACCTCACGAGCCTCGAACGACTAGGCTATGGTGGATCCCCGATTGCGCCCGAACTCATTCATCGGACCAGAGAAGTACTGCCGAATATCGAGTTGACCCAGGTGTATGGTCTAAGTGAGACGGGCTTTCTTACCGGATTGCAGCACTATGAGCATACGGAGATTAGATTGACGTCGTGCGGCCGCGCGTGTCCTGGCATCGACGTCCGCATTGTCGACGAAGCGGGGAAAGAAGTTGGGGTTGGACAAAGCGGCGAACTGGTTGCTCGCGGCGCAAACGTAATGCGTGGCTATTGGAACAATCCGAAGGAAACCCACTTCGCCTTTCGTGATGGAATGTTTCGTACCGGCGACATCGGTTACCAGGATGCCGAAGGTTACTTCTATTTACTTGATCGTCTGAAAGATATGATTGTTACCGGCGGTGAAAATGTTTACTCGGGCGAAGTAGAAGCAGTTATCTACCAGCACCCCGCGGTTCGGGAAGTGGCGGTCTTCGGAATACCTGATCCAAAGTGGGGAGAGCTCGTAATGGCTTCTGTAGTACTTAAACCTGGTGCAACTCTCACCGCCGATGAACTGATCTCGTTTTGCCGATTATCTCTCGCTAATTACAAAGTTCCGCGTCGGGTTGAGTTCTCTGAAACCGACTTACCGAAGAATGGCTCCGGTAAGATCCTGAAGAAGAATCTGCGCGAGCATTTTTGGACCGATCGCGAACGAGCAGTAGGTTAGGTTCAGGAGTTAGTCGTGACGAGCATTGTATTTGTGAATCACCGGCGCAACTGGCTACCCGTAGTCGTCGCCTGCGCGACGTTTTTCTTAATAATTGCGGGTGCACTGGTG
>DATNJO010000250.1:0-4389 GCA_035603895.1 Pyrinomonadaceae bacterium | reverse complement strand
AAGAGATCACACCATAGATTCCCACCGCCGCCAGAATCAGCGCCAACGCCGCAAACACCGACAACAGGATCATCGAAAAACGACGAGCCGCAACCGAGCGCGCCAAGGCCTGCTCCATCGTGCGCACATTGAACACCGGTTGGTCTTTGTCGAGCGCCGCGATCTGCCCGCGTACTGATTGCGCCAGACTCAACGGCTCGACCGTGGTGCGCACCAGCAGGTTTACTCGCCGGACATAGCGTGGCAATGTCTCCACCGGAATCTGACTGAACGGTGTGTAAACCTCTCCACTCGCGGCGTTGAGAGTTTCGAGATTCGAGTGTTCGACATGACGCACGATGCCGACAATTTCACGGCTCGGCGTGTTTGCACCGGCTTGTTTCAAACGTTTGCCCAACGGATCCTCGTTGGGAAAGTACTGCCGCGCGAAAACCTCGTCGATCAGAACGACCGGGGTCGTATTCGGCGTATCCTGCGAAGAAAATGTGCGCCCGCGCAGCAATGTGATTCCCATCGTTTCCAGATACCCGGCACCGGTGATGTAAAGGATGCCGTTAGGCTCACGGCCGGGTTCCGGAGGCGCTTGCCCCTCGATGACGAACGCAGGCCAATTGGCTCCTTCGAAAGGCAGTCCGTTCGAAATGGCCACGGACTGCACTCCCGGCACCTGTTTGACTCGTTGCTGCAATTGATCCAAAAAGCCGGCCACTCCTGGACCACCGGCAGTACCCGCGTTCACAGAGATTTGCATCGCCAGCAGGTTTTCCGGAGTGAATCCCGGATCCACTTGCATCAAGCGCCAAAAGCTTTTCACTAAAAGACCGGCGCCGATCAGCAGCACGAGTGTGAATGCGACTTCAGCGACGACCAGGATTTTGCCGGTACGATTGTGACCGGGAGAAGAATTGCGTTCGCCTTCTTTCAGCGTTTCCGTCAGAGCTGGATTTGAAGTCTGGAGCGCCGGCGCCACGCCAAACAACAGTCCGGTCAAAAGCGAAGCGCCCAATGTAAACAACAGCACAAAAGCGTCGATGCTGATCTCGCGCAGGCGTGGAATACCTTCGGGAAGATACGACGACAGCAGCGCCGTCCCGGCAAGCGCGAGGAGCAGGCCGATGATTCCCGCACCGATCGCGAGCATCACGCTTTCGGTAAATAGCTGACGCAGGATTCGCGATCTACCTGCTCCGAGCGCGGTGCGAATCGCGATCTCTTTTTGCCGTCGCGCCGAACGAGCCAAAAGAAGATTGGCTACGTTAGCGCAGGCAATCAACAACACTAACCCGACTGCGCCTAACAAAGTCAGCAACGTCGGACGAACGTCGCCGACGATCGCTTCGCGAAGTGAATCGAGTCTGACGCGACGGCCGTTGTTACTTTCCGGATATTGTTGCTCGAGACGCGCGGCGATCGTGTTGAGTTCAGCGTTTGCAGCTTCAGTTGAAACGCCTTGCTTCACCCGCGCGATCGCTTCGATTCCCGGATCGCGCCCGCGAGCACTGTAACGTTCAGTCTGTAAACCGATCGGCACCGTCAGATCTGCTTCGAGGCCATACTCGAAGTTCGCCGGCGTAACACCGATGACGGTGAAGCTTTCTCTGTTAAGTGTGAGTTGCTGCCCGACAATCTTGTCGTCGGCACCGAATCGTCGTTGCCAGAACGCGTGACTGATCATGACGACCGGCGCGGCTCCTGCTCGATCGTCTTCAGCTGAGAAATCGCGGCCAAGAATCGGTTTCACACCTAATGTGGCGAGAAAGTTTGCCGATACGAGTCTGCCTTGCAGGCGTTCGCTGTCTGCCGAGCCGGTGAGGTTGAAACTCTCTCGGTGCCGCACGGCGGCGACGTTCTCGAATGTCGTGCTTTGGTTGCGAAAGTCGACAAAGTTTGGATAGGAAACCCCGATTGGACGTTCAGACAGTGTTTCCGTTAGAACCACCAGCCGATCCGCATCTGGGTAAGGCAAAGGTCTGAGTAAAACGGCATTGATGACGCTGAAGATCGCGGTGTTTGCGCCAATGCCGAGCGCGAGCGTGAACACGGCGATCACCGTGAAGCCGGGATGTTTGCGCAAGCTTCGCAGTGCGTAGCGCGCGTCTTGCCACAAATCTTCAAGCAGACGTCCTTGTCTGACCTCGCGCACGCTTTCTGCGACCTGCTCGACACCGCCTAATTCGACAAGTGCGGCGCGGCGTGCTTCTTCCGGCGCCAGACCTTGTTTGATCTTCGTTTCAGTCAGCAAATCGAGGTGTGCACGAATCTCTTCGGCAAGGTCGTGGTCCACGTTTTCTTTATCGAAGAGATTACGCCAGAGACTATTGACGCGGGGCATTAACGGCATGGTCTTTCCTTCCTATTACTGGCCTATGTTGCTGCGAGTGCGGTGGTAATGGCCACCGAAACGCGTTGCCATGCGTCAGTTTCGATTTTGAGCTGGCGTTCTCCTGCTTTGGTAAGGCGGTAGTATTTCGCGCGGCGGTTGTTGTCTGACTCACCCCAACTCGATTTGAGCCAGCCGTTTTCTTCGAGACGGTGCAGGGCAGGGAAGAGCGAACCCGGCTTGACCTGAAACGCGCCCTGAGTGATTTGCGCAATGCGATCGGACACACCAAGCCCGTGCAGCGGGCCGAGCGCCAGTGACTTGAGCACCAGCAGGTCGAGCGTGCCCTGCAAGAGATCCTTCTTCTTGTCTTTCATCGTTTCTCCTATCGACGTTCGATAGGAGATGGTAACGGCTCTCCTATAGACTGTCAATAGGAGCCACAAAGAGGCTGTCTTTTAGTAAATGTTTCCGCCGGCCTGGGTTGAAGTTACTGAGCCGTTGTTGACGTTCAGGGTGTAAGCGACTCCGCCGGTGCCTGTCCACGTGGAGAGGTTGAAGGTCGCGCCTTGTGGAACTTTGTAGACGCCGATGTTGAGATACGTCATGGGCGTTCTGTCGGCGAGTACCTGCGCCGGGCCGGGTGCCTGGAGAAAATAGGCTGCGCCTGTTCCAACCATCGAACCAGCGCCGGTCGGTTCGACGAGTACCGCCGTTTCTTCGTCGATACCGATTCCTCGCGGTTGTGCAGCCCAACCGTTATTAACGATGCGCGCGAGAAAGACGAGCGATCTTCCCATGCGATCGCGGGTCACGAAGTGTGAGTCGTAGAGTTTGCTGCCGCCGAGTGCTGACGAAAAGAGATCGCGTTCGAGCGTGACGTAACGATGAAAAGGATTCGCCAGTGCCTGGCTCGAGGTCACCGAGCCGAGCGCACCCGTGTAGATAAACTGACTCAGCACAGCCAGTCCGGCGCTGGTCCCGCCCACTGGCGCGTGTTTGGAATTAAGCAGGAAGTTTACGCCGGTTTGCACCGCCGTTCCGCGCCACAACGCAGTATAGGTCGACTGATCACCGCCGGCAATCCACAGTGCTTCCGCGTTTTGAATATGACTACTGACGTAAGCAGAGTTCGCGCCTGTAGTGGTGGTGATGATGATCGTTTCACCGGAATCCATTTGCGGGCAGAGATCCTGGATGTACGGGTTGTAAGCGTCGGTTCCAGTGGTCCTGATGACGACGAAGTCACCGCCACCTGCTTTTTGGCACATCCACTGAAACGCAGCGTCGACGTCAGTGCCGCCACCCATCAGAACCAATCCCGGACTGAGCGAAGGAGACTGTTGCGCGTCGGCTGGGTTTCCCACTATGAAAGCCTGAAACCCGTCCTTGCCCTTTGCGGCGTAAACGCCCGACGCAAAGAGGCAAAGTAAAGCGAGTGCGAAAACCGAGGTGCGTAAGGCGTGCAACGAAGCTTTAACTAAGCGAACCATGTGATCCTCCTTAAGAGATAAGTTAGTGATTACTCGGTCGTTTCTCGCTTCAACCACGAGCGAGCCAGTCGCCACTCGCGTTCAACTGTGCTTGGGGCGATATCCAAAAGGTCAGCTACTTCCTGAATCGTGTATCCACCGAAATACTTGTATTCGACTACCTTTTCTTTGCGCTCATCAACCTTCGCGAGCTTTATCAATGCTTCGTCGAGCACGATCAATTCTTCAGCCAACTCGTCTGATAAGTAGAACACATCTTCGACTGGGACGTGTTCGGCCCCTCCGCCCCTCTTTGCCGCCAGCTTTGCTCGAGCGTGGTCGACCAATACCTGGCGCATTCGCCTCGCGACGAGCGCATAGAAGTGGCGGCGGTGTTCCCAACTGATTTGCTCGCCTTCAATGAGTCTGATTAGTGCTTCGTTAACAAGGGCGGTGGTTTGCAGTGTGTGGCCCGGCTTCTCATCGAGCATATAGGCGTGGGCAATCTTTTTCAGCTCGTGGTCGACCAGTGGGATCAGTTTCGCCAAAGCCTGGGAATCGCCTTTATTCCAAGCTTGCAGTAGCTCAGTGATGTGG
>DATNJO010000249.1:0-4614 GCA_035603895.1 Pyrinomonadaceae bacterium | reverse complement strand
CCGATGTCGAAGAGGTTTCGGAAGGCGACGTGGTACGCATTGACACGGCGTTCGTCACTGTTCCTGTGAGCGTTCTCGATCGTCAGGGACGATTTGTTCCAAACCTCGACAAGAAAGATTTTCGTGTGTTTGAGAACGGCGTCGAGCAGCCGATCGCTTTTTTCGAACCGACTGAAAAACCGTTCACCGTTGCGCTGTTGTTAGACACTTCCGCGTCGACGCGTTTTCACTTGTGGGAGATCAAAGAAGCGGCAATCGCCTTTGCGAAGCAACTGCGCCCGCAGGATCGCGTGCTGGTAGTCGCGTTTAGCGATGAAGTGTTGTTGCTGACTGAAGCGACGAGCGATCTCAAAGTCGTGAGTGAGGTCATCGACGTGAATGCGAACGCGGGGAGTTCGACGCGTCTTTACGATGCGGTGAATCTGGTAATCAACGAACGTCTGAACAAGATTCAGGGACGAAAAGCGATCGTCCTTTTCACCGATGGCGTTGATACGTCGAGTTACCTGGCAACGTATCAAAGCACGTTGCGCGAGGCGGAGGAACTGGACGCGCTGATCTATCCGATTCAGTACGACACGACGGACTACATGCGCGCGATGCAAGGCGGTAACAGCGTCACGGTAACGACGACCACGAGCGGTAGCTGGCCGTTTCCGGGGAGTAGCACGTCGCAAACGGTTTATGGCGCGCCGAATGGTCAACCGTTACCGGGCACGACCAGAGCGGATTACGAACGGGCGAATCAATACCTGATCGCGATGGCGGAACGCACGGGTGGCCGTCTTCACAAAGCCAACGACATGACCCAGCTCACGCAGGCGTTCTCGAGCATCGCCGAAGAGCTTCGCCGGCAGTACAGCATTGGCTACTACCCGCAGAACGGGACCGCTCAAACCGAGCGCCGCCAGATTAAAGTAAGCGTCGACCGCTCCAACGTCGCCGTCCGCGCACGAAACAGCTACCTGCGCCGCAAATGAGCCACGGATGACCTGTGGCCTTTACACCACGGCGTTGCGGGCGATGACCTCGCGGTAGAACTCCGCGCTCAGCTTCGGGGTGCGCTTTTGGGTCGCGTAGTCGACGTAGTGAATACCGAATCGATTCGTGTAGCCATCCGCCCACTCGAAGTTGTCCATCAAACTCCACAAAAAATATCCACGCACCGGCACGTTCTCCGCCGTCGCACGCCGCAACTGCGTCAGATAACTACGCAGGTACGTAACCCGATCCGTGTCGTAAACGCGCCCATCGTCCGCAGGCACATCCGACGACGAACAACCATTCTCCGTGATGTAAATCTCCTTCGCGCCCCAAAGCTTCGCGACATGACGCGGTCCCCAATAAAGCGCATCCGCCGCAACGAAAAGCCACGGCGAAGGGGCGTGCGGAAACGACGGCGGATGCGGCACGTGAGCAAAACCGACCGGTGACGACTGATCCGCCCGCACAAACTGCGGCGTGTAAACGTTGATTCCAACGAAATCCAGCGGACTCGACATGATCTTCAAGTCTTCCGGCGTAAACTTCGGCGCATCCGCGCCCGCCGACTTCAAATACCAGTCAGTGTACTTCCCTTCCATGATCACGGTGAGATACTGCGCGTTCATCTCGCGCATCGCACTCTCGGCCGCCGCAATGTGCGCGGCTGTTTCCACGACCGGCACCGGAATCGTAATGTTTTCCGCGATCCCAATCTTTGTGCCCGGCTTCGCGCTCGCACGAATTGCCTGCACGGCCAGCCCGTGGCCCAACACCGCATGATGACGCGTTTGATTCAAACGCAACCCGGTGAGCTTCAATCCCGGCGCGTGAACTCCCCAACGATACCCAACTTCGATAAACGCGCCGAACTCGTTAATCGTGAAGATGTGCTTCACGCGATCGCTCAGCCGTGCAGCGACATAGCCCGCGTACTCGCCGAAAGCTTTCGACGTCTCACGTCCTTCCCAACCGCCGAATCGTTCCTGCAACGACTGCGGCAGGTCCCAGTGATACAACGTGGCAAACGGCTGTATGTCATTAGCCAGCAACTCATCGACGAGCCGGTTGTAAAAGTCGAGCCCCTTCGGATTCGGTGGACCATCACCATTCGGAAACACACGCGGCCACGCGATTGAGAAGCGATACGCTTTCACGCCGAGCGCTTTCATCAACTGTATGTCGCTCTTGTAAAGGTGGTAATGGTCGTTCGCGACGTCGCCGTTCGCATTATTAACGACCTTGCCGGGTGTGTGTGAAAAAGTGTCCCAGATGGAAGGTCCGCGGCCGTCTTCCTTAACCGCACCCTCCACTTGATAGGAGGCGGTCGCCGTACCCCATATAAAGCCGCGCGGAAATTCACGCCCTGAATAATTGAGCGTTGAATTTTGCGTTTGGGAAACGGTGTTAGAGCCGAGTGAAGGCAGCTCGGTGGACATTGCGAGCGCCGCAGCGCCACTCAGTTTTGCAAAGGTACGTCTCGAGACATTCTTACTCAAGCTTGGGGCCTCCTGTGTTTGGGTATGTAGAAGGCTCCTAACTACAGCTTTTTGCCTACAAAAGGCAAGGCTTTTTTCACTGCGCCTTCGACGTGTCGAACACCGTCTGGTCGTACCACCAGAGCTTCTCGAAGAAGTCGCGAGCGCCCGAGGCGTCCTTTTCGTGGTCCAGGATTTCTGCGATCGTGCGATGACCATCGATTGCTTTGTAGAGACGTTTCTGTTGTTCGTCGATGAAGAGAAAGAGATCGTCGAAGGTGTGCGTCTGGTTCACTAACGCGCCTGAGACGTCAGGCGGAAGGCGTTCCTCGAGGCACTTGGTCCACGCGCGGCGGATCGGCACGTAGTTCAGGTAACGGTCGTCGTCGAAGCGTACTTGCAACTGTTCGTTATTAGCTTCGCCGCTGTAGGCAACAAAGTCGTGATTGCTTATCAACCCGCGCCACAGTTCCATCTCGAGATATTGGTCGCGTTCCGGTAACGCAGCCAGTCTCGGGCCGTGAGGTGTATCTGCGATCGCGCCGCACCGCGGTGAATAAGCCGATTGCCAGTACCAGCGGCCAAACTGCAAATCGTTGCGTTCGAGAAAGTCGTAGACTTGCGGTACTGAATACGTCCGGTCACGCGGATTCAGCAGCGCATCAACCAAAGTATCCGCGTCCAGCGACTGCCTCTCGCCGCGGAACAACGAGATCAACGGATGATGTTGCGGTAACGCTCGCAGCACCGCCGTCAGATCCTTGACGTCCTGTGGCGATGTGGTGACGCCGAGTCTCCGGCAGTACTCCTGAATCATGTGCACGCCAGTTCGGCCGTAAGGCGCGTAGAGCATCAGGTACATCGCCCCGTCCGGTTTTAGCAACGACGCGAGTGAACGCAGACCCGCATCGGGATCGACGAGGTGATGCAACACCCCCGTGCAAACGATCATGTCGAATTGTTGGTTCAGCTCACCCGCGCTCTCGATCGGGAGCTGCCGCAGTTCGAGATTTGTCAGATCGTATTTCTGCTTCAACGCCTCGGTGTGCTCGAGGCTCGTGGTGCTCACGTCAATAGCGGTTAGGCGCGCGCTTGGATGAGTCAGCGCAAACTTCGCTGACTGCCACGTGCCACAACCCGCGACCAGCACGTCGAAATCGGCGCGATATTCATTGTACGGCCACAGCAGATGCCACTCCGCGCGATGCACGTTCGGATCTTTCCAAAGATCAACGGCGCGATCGAGATGCGGCAGCGGAGGCGGATAGGGATGATTGGTGTAAAACTCGCAGATCGGATCTGTCATGAGGCGGGCGATTATACAACTTTAGACAGGATGAACAAGGTTAACAGGATTGGAATCCTGTCAATCTTGTCATCCTGTCTAAACTTCTTTGCGGGTTTAGCCTTGTGGAATCGTTAGTTGCTGACCGATCTGGATTTTGTCCGGATCATTCAACTTGTCGCGGTTCGCGTAGAAGATCCTCATGTACTCGTTCGCATCACCGTAGAACTGCTTGCTAATCTTCGAAAGATTATCGCCCGACTTCACGGTGTAAGTTTGACCTTGGCTTTGTCCGCCGCCGGCCGCCGCGGCCATCGCCCGGCTCTGATCGACGCTAAAGTCAGCGGTCAGATCGTTCTGCCAGTTTGGATCGACGAGTTTGATCTGTTCCCACAGTTTGTTTTTCGCGTCGTCAGAAGGCGCAGTGCCTTTGATAAAGAGTTTGTTGTCCTGAACGTGCAGGTTGTGCAGTTGCACCTGCTGCCGCTCGACCTCGTTCAACACGGATTGATACTTCGTCTTGAGTTGATCGAATTGTTGCTGTGCGTTCGACTGCTGTTGAGCGTCTGACGCTCCGCTGCCGAACATCTTGTCAAAGAGACCCATGATTCACATCCTCTCGATAATTGCTGATTTCTTGCGAGGGGGAAGATGAGTGGGGTTGCAAGACTGGTGCCGATCTAAACATTGTGCAATTCAACCCTGCATAGCTCGGCTCTGAACTCTAATGAACAGAAACCATTCAACTTTTAGTGACGGGTTATCGTGCGCCGAATGACTTCGTTCCCGGGCTCAGGACTTGATAAGATGCCCGCTACCGGAGGCCACGTTCTTGCCGCGCTCAACACAGCAAAACAACGGCGCGCCACA
>DATNJO010000248.1:0-4786 GCA_035603895.1 Pyrinomonadaceae bacterium | reverse complement strand
GGCTTTACCGGTACAGGCGAAGTCGGTTCGACGCAGGACGTGACGATACCCATCGCGTGGGAGCCGCAGATTTCGGGCGAGCAAACCAACATGCGCGGCGCGGGAATCTGGTGGCTGCGAATGATGGGCCGGTTGAAACCGGGCGCAACGCTCGAACAAGCGCAGGCAGCGCTGGCCGAACCGTTTCAAGCATCCGTACTCGAGCATCGTGCGGCGAGACAGTCACGCGCGACACAACCACTGCGAACGATCGATCCAAAAGATTTGCCGCGATTGGGAGTTGACTCAGGGAGCCAGGGCGAGATGAATTCGCGGCGAGGGCTGGCCACACCGTTGCGGTTACTGCTCGGAGTGGTTGTCGTAGTGCTGCTGATCGCGTGCGCTAACGTCGCGAACCTGCTTCTCGTCAGAGCTTCAGCACGTCAAAAAGAAATTGCCGTTCGAGTCGCACTAGGAGCGAGCCGTGCGCGCCTGGTCCGGCAACTGCTGACCGAAAGCCTACTGCTCGCCATTGCCGGCGGCGCACTCGGAATACTCTTCGCGCTTTGGATCAAGGATGGTCTGCTGGTGGTAACCGAGTGGGGTGGACCAGAGATGACTTCACTCGAGCCATCGCTGGACCTGCGCGTTTTGGGTTTCACTCTCGGATTATCGGTCCTGACGGGACTCGTGTTCGGTATCGTTCCGGCACTGCGGGCAACGCGTTTTGACCTCACGCCGACACTCAAAGATGCGGCGCGCGGATCGAGCGCGATTCATCGCTCGCTGCTCAGCAAATCGCTGGTCGTGGCCCAGGTATCGCTCTCCGTTTTGCTTCTAATCGGTGCGGGTTTGCTGGTTCGCACGCTACGCAATCTTCAGCACGTCGAAACGGGATTCAATGCACAAAACCTGCTGCTCTTCAGCGTTGACCCGAGTTTGATTGGTTACGAAGACGATCGCCGGACTGCGTTATACGAACAGATGTTCGCGAGGCTCGAAGCGGTACCGGGCGTGCAGTCAGTAACGTTTTCGCGCAACGCGCTGCTTTCTTACTCGGCCAACACCAGCTCAGTGTATGTTGAAGGCGAACTTGGACCAGACGGCAAGCCGCGCGACAGCGACACCAAGATCCACACTGTGCGTGAGAATTTCCTGCCGGCGATGGAAATCCCGTTGCTGCTCGGCCGCAATCTGTCCGCGCAGGACGACGCTCGTGCTCAGCGAGTCGGCGTCGTTAATCAGGCATTCGTGAAATTGCATTTTCCGAACACAAATCCGATTGGCAAACGCTTTGGCTACGAGCCGGACAAACTGTCGGAGATCGAAATCATCGGTGTCGCTCGCGACGCGAAATACACGAGCCAGCGTGATGAGATCGAACCAACTGTTTATCAGTCGTGGAGACAGTCGCTAAACCGGATGCAGATGGCGACCGTCGAGGTGCGCACTAACGGCGATCCTTCTTCGTTTGTCGCCGGCATTCGCGAGGCGATGCACGAAGTAGACAGCAACTTACCGTTGACCAACGTTCGCACGCAGATCGAGCAAGCCGACAAGACGCTGGCGCTGGAGCGCATGCTGGCGAAACTGTTCACGCTCTTCGGAGTAATCGCGCAGTTGCTTGCGGCGATCGGGCTTTACGGCGTGATGGCTTACACGGTCGCGCAACGTACGCAAGAGATCGGCATTCGCATGGCGCTCGGCGCGAACCGCGGCAACGTGTTGACGATGATCCTGCGGCAGGGAATGGCGTTGACGGTGATTGGTGTTGGTGTCGGGCTGGCTGCGGCCTACGTGTTGATGAAGTACCTCGAGAGTTTGACGGATTTGTTATTCGGAGTTGAAGCGAGAGACCCGTGGACCTTCAGCGCGATCGGCGTGCTGCTGATCGTGGTGGCCTTGATCGCGTGTTTGGTTCCCGCGCGTCGCGCGACGAAAGTCGATCCGTTGGTAGCGCTGCGGTACGAGTAGTTTTTGACAGGAATTGCAGAACGGACAAGATGGGCTATTTCCTAAGGCAATCTTGTTAATTCTGTGAATCCTGTCTACTAACCGAGGTAAGGATTTGTGCTGAACGATTTACGGTATGCATTTCGAATGATGGTGAAGCACCGCCTGTTTACGTGTGTGGCGGTGTTGGCGCTTGGGTTGGGGATTGGGGCTAACACGGCGATCTTCTCGGTTATCAACGCAGTTATGCTGCGGCCGCTTCCTTATGGCAATCCGGACCAACTGGTCACGGTCCTGCACGATGGATCGAAGCCGCTTGCGCCCGCCAACTATTTTGATTTGGCGACACAAAACACGAGCTTTGCTGGCATTGCCGCCGCGCAGTGGTGGGAACCAAACCTCACGGGCCACGAACAGCCCGAACACCTGCGCGGGTTACAGCTAACCGCACAGATGTTTCAAGTGCTTGGCGTGAGTCCGGTACTCGGCCGCACGTTCAATGCCGATGAAGATCAGCCGGGACGCGAGCGCGTGGTTGTGCTGAGTCATCGCTTGTGGCAACGCCGCTTCGGCGGTGATGCCGGCATCATCGGTCAACAAGTCACGTTTGACGGCGAAAGCTACACGATCGTTGGCGTGATGCCAGCGGATTTTCAGTTCGCTCCGTTTTGGGCCACCAAGGCGGAGTTGTGGTCGCCTTTGAATCTCGCGGCGCGCGCAAACGATCGAGGCGGGCAATCGTTGCGAGTGTTTGCGCGGTTGAAACCGGACGTTACTCGCGCGATGGCCCAGGCTGAAGTCGCAACGATCTTTCACCGGTTAGAACAGGAACATCCGGAAACGAACAAAGGACTCGCGATCGCGGTTGAACCGCTGCACGAACAGGTGGTGGGCAAGGCGCGGCCGGCGTTGTTGATTCTTTTTGGCGCGGTCAGTTTTGTACTGCTGATCGCCTGCGCGAACGTAGCGAATTTGATGATGGCGCGGGCGACGTCTCGGCAAAAAGAGATTGCCTTGCGCACGGCGTTGGGAGCGAACAGCGCACGCATCGCGCGGCAGTTGTTAACCGAGAGCGTCGTGATCGCGTTGATTGGCGGCGCGTTTGGTCTGTTACTCAGCATCGCAGGCATGCGAGCGTTGCTCGCGCTCGGTCCCGGCACTTTGCCGCGCTTGGAAACGATCGGACTCGACCTCCCAACACTCGCTGTGACGTTTGGCCTGTCGATATTTACCGGGCTCCTTTTTGGACTGGCGCCCATTCTGCAAACGCGCAAGTGGAACTGGTACGAGTCGCTCAAGGAATCGACGCGCGGTTCGTCAGCCGGCCGTAGCCGCGTCAACGCGCGGCGCTTACTTGTTATTACGGAAGTCGCGCTGGCTTTGATGTTGCTCGTCGGTGGCGGGCTGATGGTGCGCAGCTTCGCTCACTTGCGTGCGGTGGATCCGGGGTTCAATCCCGACCATTTATTGACGATGACGATCTCGCTCGCCGGCTCCGCTCAAAACACGGCTCCGAAGCGAGTGGCTTTCTTCAACGAGCTTTTGCAGCGCGTTGATTCAGTGCCGGGCGTTCAATCAGCAAGCGCGATCAATCATCTGCCGTTGGGCGGTGATGTCTGGACGGTATCTTATCTCGTCGAAGGCCGTCCCGCGCCTGCGCCAGGTGAAAAGCAGGCCGCGGTTTATCGCGTCATCCGGCCCGATTATTTCCGCACGATGGGCGCCACGCTGCTCAAAGGGCGCGACTTCACCGCTCACGACAACGACACATCTCCGCAGGTGGTGATCGTCAACGAATCTTTCGCCAAACGTCATTGGCCCAATGAAGATCCGCTCGGTAAACGAATCCGCGTCAGCCAGGACGATTATGTGCTGCGCGAGATCGTCGGCGTGGTGAAGGCGTTGAAACAGGACCAATGGACATCCGATCCAAATCTCGAGATGTACTTGCCGCACCTGCAAGAGCCCGCGCCGCGCGCGCTGGCGCTGGTGGTACGAAGCAGTGGCGATCCAATTGCGCTGGTCGGAGCGATCGAGAACCAGGTTTGGCCCATTGATAAGAATCTTCCGGTGGCGGAGATCCGGACCATGCAGGAAGTGATCGCCGGATCGATCGAACAGCACCGCTTCAATCTGTTCCTGTTGGGCCTGTTTGCTTTTGTCGCTTTGGTGCTGGCGCTGGTTGGGATCTATGGCGTGATGAGCGAGTCAGTCAATGCACGCACGCACGAAATCGGCATTCGCATGGCGTTGGGAGCACGAGCGGCGGATGTGTTGAGGATGGTGGTGGGGCAGGGAATGACGCTCGCGACGATCGGGATCGTTATCGGACTGTTTGGCGCGTTCTGGCTGACGCGATTCATGGCGACGCTGCTTTACGAGGTCAGTCCAACAGATAGTGTCACGTTTCTGTTGATTCCGTTGGTAGTCGCGCTCGTTGTTCTTTGTGCGTGCCTGATACCGGCACGGCGCGCGACGAAAGTCGATCCGTTGGTCGCGCTTAGAAACGAGTGAAGTTCGCTACAGATAAACACGGATAACACGGACAAGACAAATGCTGAAAGATATTCGTTACGGCATACGAAGTTTGTTGAAGCGGCCGGGTCTGACGGCGGTGGCATTGATTACCCTCGCGCTGGGTATCGGAGTCAACACGGCGATTTTTAGCGCGGTTGACTCCGTGCTCTTGCGGCCGTTGCCGTTCAAAGAGCCGGGGCGCGTGATGGCTGTTTGGGAACACACGCCCCACCTTGGCATCGCACGTAACGAGTTTGCGCCCGCCAACTACTTCGATCTTCGCAGCCAGAATCAGGTCTTCGAAGACGTCGGTGCGTTTGGCCAACTCAGTACAAAT
>DATNJO010000247.1:0-10852 GCA_035603895.1 Pyrinomonadaceae bacterium | reverse complement strand
CACCGGCAACGTATGGCCGCGGCGGACGTGGCGTGAAGATCGAATACACGATCGTGGCATCGCCTTTTGGCCGCTTGCTCGTGGCGGTGACTGAACGCGGTGTGTGCGCGGTGCAAATGGGGGACGCCGATGTTTCGCTTGAGAAAGATCTGCGCGCGGAGTTTCCCGAAGCGACGATTGAACGCGCTGATAAGAATTTGCGTCAGACAGTGCAGAAGATTTTGTCTCACTTGAGTAGCAACGAACCACATCTCGATCTGCCGCTCGACATTCGTGCGACAGCGTTTCAGCGTCAGGTCTGGGAAAAGCTGCGTGCGATTCCTTACGGTCAAACAGTTTCATACGCAGACGTGGCGAAGTCTCTTGGCAAACCGGGCGCAGTGCGCGCCGTTGGTCGTGCTTGTGCGACCAATCCAGTTGCATTGGTGATTCCGTGTCATCGCGTTGTGCGTGAAGATAAGAGTCTCGGCGGTTACCGCTGGGGATTGGACCGTAAGGAAAAGTTACTGGCCCACGAGCGGCGTCAACTCCGGAATACAAAAGACTAAAAATTCCAACTGAAAATTCGTCGGCCCTTTTTCTCCTCACACTGCGCGTTTAGTGAAAGCAGGGGGCAAACGGGAGTGGTCGCGTGGCACACGTGGGGGAAGTAGTGCCCGCAGCCGTTTGCCCCCCGAGGGGCCCCGGCCGGGTGATAATGCTGAGCTCAAAGTGTCTGAAACTTTGAGCTCAAAGGGCTCTCAGTAGAATAACGTCCCAAGCCCATCGCCCGGCTTGCTGTCCGTGTGTGTTTTTTACCTTCGCACGATAACCAAACTGATTGCCGTTGCTGTCGGTTCTTTTTGAAGTCTTGTAAGTGAGTTCGAGCGTCGCTACATCAAGTGCTGGCAACGAGTGCAGTTCAACAGCCTCGGAGATCCCGTTGTGATTGGCGTCCTGCCATAACCGCAGACTCGAGAAGACAGCATCGCGATTATCAATTCTTCCGTCCTCGTTACCACCGTTTGACCCTTTATCAAATTCTGCAAGCGCACGAAAGCCGTTCTTTCGTTCACCGGCTGGCGGTTGTGATTGCGGTGTGAGATCGCCGAAGAGTTCGGACCCGTTGTCGATTGTTCCGTTTGCGTTTCTATCGAGGGCGAGCCACGCGTCGTCAGAGTTGTTGCTGGTCCAAGCGATCTTTTCTGAGCCGCCGATGTTGTTGAGATTGAAGTTCACGCCCGCGATTGCGTTTGTTAGCGCGAAACCGTTTCCCGCAATATCGATCACGATGGGTGTGTGGTTCGGGACACAACCGCACCATACGAAACTCCACACGCCATTTTCACAAACGATTGGTTCGAGGTCGCAAGTAGGTGGTGGCTCCTCTTGGCAGGTGTCGGTGAACGGATTCCAAAACCAGCTTTGCGCTTCACACTCGCCTTGATTCTGTGGCGGGTCGGGTATACACGCGGTCCAGGCACAGAGTGGAGCTGGCAACCATCTTCGAGAGTATCCACCCGGACACGGTGGCGCCTCGGGCTGCTCGGCGCATTCCACTAAATAGCAACAACCATTTCTCTCAACCTGCATGAACCCGCACTGCGGCGGCGAAACCGAACAATCCGCCGGACCGGCTTGTGGATCAGAGCACGGGCACGGTGAGGGACTCGGAGAGGGAGAAGGCGACGGTGATGGTGACGAGGAGGGAGTAGGTTGAGCGTTACAGTCGGAAAGCGTAATTGTTAGGCACCGAAATTCGTCGCCGTTATCAAGGACACACTCGATAGAGTCAAACGATGGTCTTCGGCAGACACCAACGCTACCGCAACTGACATTTGAATATCTGACTTGGGCTGGGCAGTTATGACAAACCTTGCCAACGACGAATTCGACACGTTCACAGCCGACGCCCGGACAACACTCGTTGAATGGCGGATCGAAAGTGGCAGACAAAAAATTTACCGGCAAGAAGCTTGCCGGTAGAAAAGAATCAATCCGTTGTGTCCGTCCGGATATCCATCCAACATCTCTCGAGTTTCCACTAGTTTGTTCTTGGCTTTTTGTAAGGCCCGGCGACTTGGTCGGATGAGGCAGGCGTTTGCCGTCAGTGCCCGCATAGCCCGTACCATCACCAAAACTCAGGATCTGAAAAGATAAGACCGCCTTATGCGGCTGTGGCCGGCCCTTTTCTTTGACACTCTTTTCCCAAGCGAGAATTTGGCTTGGGTGAATCGTAAAGATATACGTTTCCCCGGGGTTTATAGGGAGGTCCTCTTCAGTCGCCAAGGTTTTGATATCTCCGATTTCAGACCTGCCATAGACAAGTGGATATACCAATGTCTGCCCCTCGTAAACATTCACTTCAGGAAAGGTCAGGAAGAGGTACAGAAAAAAGATGGGCCGGTCACCTGTATTTTTTACTTCCAACTCTAACTCGCGGATCCACTTTTCATTCTTCATGTCCTTAAAGGACTTTTCTTTCTCTTTCTTGAGCTTGACCTGGATCGGTAGATGTTTCGGGATCGTATCCTCAAGCACTCGCTCGTCGGATTGTGCGTTGGAAAGAACAATCAGGAAAGAAAATAGAACTCCGGCGCTGAGCAGGACCAGGCATGTTCGAAGGTTTCGTGTAAGGAAGGTAAGGGGATTCATGAGCAGGAACCTACACCCCGAAGCTTGCAGTGTCAATAATTACTCAAGGCTCAGCTTGCTGAGTTTGCGGGCTCTCCGGGGAGTCACTCTCCTGCGGGACGGCGTCCGCGGTGCTGATATAGAAGTACCACCAGGAGAGTGCGGTCAGGAGAATGACCAACACGGACCAGAGCACAAAGCCCGCAGAGACGCCGTTGCCGAGGTGACGGAGAATGACGAGAAGGAAGTGCAGGACAGTCAGAATCGACATGGTTATCAGCCACATCTTTCTGGCCCAACGTAGCGCGAATAGTAGACCGACCCCAGCGATTATCAGTGCGAGCGCGATGAACAGATCCAGCGACATGGTCACGAAGGGATAGGCAAGTGCACTGACGTCGCGAAGGTAGGGCAGCGCACGAAAGATACGGATCAGGTAAGCCAGACCTTCTATTAAATAACCTGACGCTAAGATCAGTCCGAACAATCCAAACACTCTGATCAGCATCGCAGGTCTGCTCGCTTTCTCGGCTAAACCTCACTGACCGGCTGACAACGCGAGACGGAACTATTCCACCGTAACTGACTTCGCCAGATTACGCGGTTGGTCCACGTCACAGCCGCGGCGGACTGCGATGTGGTAGGCAAGGAGTTGGAGGGGGATGATCGAGAGTATCGGCGACAACAAGTCGCTCGAGGCCGGGATCTCGATCACGTGATCGGAAACCACTGACGACATCGTGTCGCCTTCAGTCAACACGGAAATCACAATGCCTTCGCGCGCTTTCACCTCGACAATGTTTGAGTGCGTCTTTTCGTAACGCAACTCCGAAGCGCGATTGCCCTCTTCGCGCGTGTTGATAAAGAGCACCGGCAGGCGTTCGTCGATCAGCGCGTTTGGTCCATGCTTCATCTCGCCGGCCGGATAGCCTTCGGCGTGGATGTAGGAGATCTCTTTCAACTTCAACGCGCCCTCGAGCGCGACCGGGAAATTAATGCCGCGGCCCAGGTACAGAAAATCCGTGGCGCGGAAAAATTCTTTCGCGAGTTCTTCGATACTGTCAGAGTTGTTCAGCAGGTGCTCGAGCTTCACCGGCAACTCCGCCAACTCCTGCGCATGAAACTTTGCCTCTTCTTTAGACAACGTGCCGCGAACCTGCCCGAGATACAAACCAAGCAGATAAAGCGCGACCATTTGGCCCGTAAAAGCCTTCGTCGAAGCCACACCGATCTCCGGACCAGCGTGCGTGAGTATCGTGCCGTCAGCTTCGCGCACGATCATCGAGCCCTGCACGTTGCAGATCGCGAGCACCTTCGAGCCGAGTTCCTTCGCTTCACGCAAGGCAGCGATCGTGTCGGCTGTTTCACCTGACTGCGAGATCACGAGCAGTAACGAATTCTCGTCCATCACCGGATCGCGATAACGAAACTCCGATGCGTAATCGACGTCCACCGGCACGCGCGCGAGTTGCTCGATCATGTACTTACCCGCGAGTCCTGCGTGCCACGACGTGCCACACGCCGCGATCTTGATCGACGAAAAACGTTTGAAGTCGGCCTCCGTGATGTTGCTCATCTCGTCGAGAAACACCTGGCCACTGTCCAACGAAATGCGCCCCTGCACAGTGTCGCGAACCGATCGTGGCTGCTCGTAAATCTCTTTGAGCATGAAGTGCTTGAAGCCGCCCTTTTCGGCCATGATCGGATCCCACGTGATGCGTTGAATCGCGGGCTGGACCGAGTTGCCTTCGAAGTCGATCACTCGCACTGCGTCTTTCGTGATCACGGCAATCTCGCCGTCACCGAGAAAAAAGACGTCGCGTGTGTGATGCAGAATCGGAGGAATATCAGATGCGACGAAAAATTCGCGATCGCCGAGGCCGATGACGACCGGCGGTCCCTGTCGCACGGCAATGATCGTGTCGGGTTCGTCGGCGTGAATGATCGACAACGCGAAGATACCACGCAGTTCTGAAACCGCGGCGCGCACTGCCTGCTCGAAGTTGTGATGCTCTTTGAGATGTTCTTCAATCAGGTGCGCGATGATCTCAGTGTCAGTCTCCGTAACAAAGCGGTGATCGGATTTGCGCAACCGGTCTTTGAGTTGCAGATAGTTTTCTATGATGCCGTTATGGACGACGACGACGCGGCCGGTGCAGTCGCGATGCGGATGTGCGTTCTCTTCGGTGGGACGTCCGTGCGTGGCCCAACGCGTGTGGCCGATTCCGTAAGTGCCGTCGAGCGGACTCAGACGAATCGTCTCTTCGAGATTGCGCAGCTTTCCTTCAGCACGGCGAATCTCGAGCTCGTGACCTTCATTGACGACCGCGATGCCCGCCGAGTCGTAACCGCGATACTCGAGCTTCCGCAGCCCGTCGATAATGAGCGGCACGACCTGTTTGTTGCCTACGTAACCAACGATTCCACACATGCTAGGTTTACTCCCGGAACTAAGGTTTCCCGCAAAGGCGCAAAGACGCAAAGGAAAGCAAGTCTTGGTTAGAACAAATACCTTTGCGTCCTTGCGCTTTTGCGGGAAACTTTCTCTTCACCTCAGTTTTTTCTTCACTTCCGCCGGCACGCCCGCGACGAGCGAGTCCGGCGGCACATCTTTCGTCACAACCGATCCGGCGCCTGTTACCGATCGCGAGCCGACACGCACCGGCGCCACCAGCATCGTGTCCGAACCGATCTTAACATCATCTTCGATGATGGTTTCGTGCTTGTGCGTTCCGTCGTAGTTGCACGTGACGGTGCCGGCGCCGATATTTGTGCGCTCGCCGATCGTGGCATCGCCGAGATACGTCAGATGCATAGCTTTAACGCCACGTTTCAACCGCGACTTCTTCACCTCGACGAAATTCCCGACGGTGGCTTTTTCTTCCAGCACTGCATTCATGCGCAGATGCGCAAACGGTCCGACAGAACAGTTTGACGCGACTTCGGAGTCGATGATGATCGAGTGGTCTTTGACCGTCACATTGTCGCCGAGTTTCGAATTGGAGATGCGTGCGCCGGAACGAATCACACAATTCTCGCCAACCACGGTGTTTCCCTCGATCGCGACGTTGGGATAGATCACCGTGTCGCATCCGATCTCCGCTTCCGGACTGATGTAGGCATGCGAAGGATCGATAAACGCCACACCGGCGTCGAGCATCAGGCGGCGAACCGCATTGCGGCGAATCAGGTTCTCAAACTCCGCGAGTTCGGCGCGCGTGTTGATTCCCGAAAGTTCACGCGCATCTGTATGGACAAACACTTCAACCTTGCGGCCGGTTTTGAGAATGATCTCGGCAACGTCAGTCAGATAGTACTCGCCCTGCTGGTTCTTCGGCTCGATTCGTTTCAAAGCCTCAAATAAATCTTTGGACTCGAAACAGTAAATGCCGGAGTTTATTTCGCGCACTTTCCGTTCTTCTTCGGAGGCGTCCTTTTGTTCGACGATTTTTTCAAACTGGCCATGTTCGTCGCGAATGATGCGGCCGTAGCCGGTCGGGTTTTCGAGTCGAACAGCGAGGATCGTGCAAGCAGCGTCTGTTGCGCGATGTTGCTCGACCAGCTTCCGCAACGTTTCAGCGCGAATCAGCGGCACGTCGCCTGACAGCAGCAACACCAGCGAACCGGAGTCTTCAAGCTGACGCCGCGCTGACTCAACCGCGTCGCCGGTTCCACGTTGCTTCGCCTGAATGGCAAACGAGGCAAGCTCACCAACCTCAGCGAGCACCGCTTGTTCAACTTCTTCCGCCTGGTGACCCACGATAACCAGAATCATCTTAGGATCGAGCGACTGCGCCGTACGTACGACGTGCGCGATCAACGGGCGTCCGCCGATTTCGTGCAATACCTTCGCACGCTTCGATTTCATCCGCGTGCCGAGGCCCGCGGCCATGACGAGCACATTTAGAGGTTTGGTTTCGTTCATAACCAGCTTACTGTCACCTCGGAGAGCACACGGTCGCGGCAGGCGAGCACGACTTCAGCCAAACGCTCCGAGTTGTGTCTGACCTTTTCACCGTCGTACAGCAAATCCGCCCGCACGATCTCCGTGGTTTGATCGAGAACGTCTTCAATGGGGTCGTCAATGCCGATCTGATAAGCGCCCTCGGCAGCGTAAAGCTCCGCTTGTTCGGGGCTGATGCGCCGATCGTTAACAACGACGAAGTCGAAGTGAATTTCAGGAGCGTACTTTCGGATTGTTTCCAAATGCGCGCGCGCGGTGTAGCCGTCAGTCTCGCCGGGTTGGGTCATCAAGTTATTCACGAAGATCTTCGTCGCTTGAGTTTGACCGATAACGCGTGCGACCTGTGCGACGAGCAGATTCGGCAGAATGCTCGTGTAGAGCGAACCTGGACCAACTGTGATGATGTCAGCACTGCGAATTGCCTTCAGCACCTGCGGCAACGGCAAACATCTTTCCGGTTCGAGTCGCAAATGGCGAATCGGTTGCGACGACTTGGAGATCTGCGTTTCACCGCTGACCACGGAACCGTCTTCAAGTTCCGCAACCAGCCTGACATCGCTGATCGTCGCGGGAAAGATGTGACCTTTGCTGGCGAGAATTTCAGAAGAGAGTCTGATCGCCTCGGTGAAGTCACCAGTGACTTCTGTCAACGCCGCAAGGAAGAGATTACCGAAACTGTGACCGCCGAGTTCTCCGTCACCACGAAAGCGATGGCGGAAGAGTTTCGCAAGCAGACTCGAGTCTTCCGAGAGCGCGATCATACAGTTGCGAATGTCGCCCGGCGGCAACATCTGCAACTCATCTCGCAAACGGCCGGAACTGCCACCGTCGTCGGACACGGTCACGATCGCCGACAGGTTGTCGATCCACGTTCCTTCGTCACGTTTCCCAACGCGCTTCTTCAAGCCAGCAAGCAGCGTCGAGAGACCAGTGCCGCCGCCAATGGCGACGAGATTTTGTCCACCAGTTGTCATTCTGTCCTGCAATAATAACTCAGGGAAGAGCCAGAGTCAGGAAGGATTACTGAAGATCAGCCGATCGAAGTCGGGGTCGTTACGCAGGGGGTTCAGATCGTGGTCGTGTTGTGCACGCACACGAAGATTTGGTTGCAGGTCGAGCGCGCGTTGCAGTGACTCCAACGCGAGATCGATCGAACCGAGCCGGGCACGAGTAGCAGCGAGACCGTAGTGAATGTGCGCCGCCTCGGGTTCGCGTTTGAGAGCGCGTTCGAACATCTCCTGGGCGGCAACATACTCGCCGCGGTTCAGTTCAATCACACCACGGTCGTAAAGCGAATCGGCGTCGCGCGGCAACATGCTTTCAGTGCGCAGCCGCGATTCAGCGATTGCGAGATACGTGCGTGCGCGAGCTGCTACTTCCGAGACTTGTGAATACTTATCGACGAGTACGCGAAACTGATTGCGCGCTTCCGCAAATCGACCACGCACAAATTCTTTGTGCGCGCGTTCAAACGCTGCCAACGCAGCCGATTCATCTACTGTTGGTTGGCGAGGCGCAGGCGGTGGAGTCGGAGTAGGTCGAACAGCTCGAACTGCTGCGAGCTTCTGAGTCGTTTTGACTCTCGACGGAACAGCAACTTTCTTTGCAGGCGCAGTCTTGCGAACCACCGATTTTGGTGCGGCCTTGCGGGCCTTAGTGGTTGACTTGGGCTTAGCGGCTTTTCTGGCTGCGGCTTTTGATGGCTTCTTAGCGAGCGGGCGGGAGGGTGACTTCGCTGCGCTTGCTCGTTTCGCTTTGGGCCTCGCCGTCGTCGCTTTTGCCACGCGCTTCGCGGTCTTAGCTGGCGCTCGCTTCGTCTTCGAGCGCGATGCTGGCCGTCGCACGCCTTTTGCGAGACTGCTACTCATGGGGCTTAATCTCAAAAGGCTGCTCACTTTACATGAGCAGCCGCCGAAAACGCCCGGAGAATACCACAGACGCCCTTCTAAATCAACGGAGACAAGTATTTGCGGGTGCTTTAAGCCCTTTATTCATGGTCCTGAATCGTGAAATGTGCCAACAAAGAAAAACACTTGAAGGTCATTGTTGGCTATGTTAAAGTTAGTTCTGGCTTACGGAGGCTTAATCCACCTCGGCAAATAGCCCCAACCGATTTAGTTACCTCTTTAGTTTCAGAACTTGCGATTGCACGACGAGGCGTTCCACCTTCTGTTCTCCAGGTAGCATCCCGCCCCGGCCTTCTAATAAAGAGTCGCACAATGGCAGATACACCGATCCTGTTGCGTGAGCAACAATACCACCAATTAAAGGCTGTCCTGGCTCGCTTACGGATGGACGCGAACGCGAAGGTGGTTTTTCTGGTGGACAAAGACGGTCAGGAGATCGCTTCCCAGGGTGAAGTGGGAAATCTTGACACAACCAGCCTCGCCTCGCTTGCCGCCGGCAACGTCGCGGCGACCGGTGGTATGGCTGCGCTAATCGGCGAAAAGGAATTTCCGACTCTCTCCCACGAAGGCGAGAAAGAGAGTATTCACATCTCCGTCGTGGGGAGATTGTTACTGGTGGTGGTCTTCGACGACCGGTCGAGCCTGGGACTGGTGAAACTAAGGAGCAAACAGGTTTCTCAGCAACTGGCGAAGATGATCGAAGAAATCACCTCCAATGGCGACCTTGACGATCTCGACTCACCCTTCGCCGGTATCACTGACGAAGACATTGACAGCCTTTTCACCTGACGGCATTTGCTATGACCTTTATTAATTACGCTTCCAGAGAAATCAACTGCAAGATCGTCTACTACGGCCCAGGGTTGTGTGGTAAGACGACAAACTTGCAGTACATCTTCGATTCCACTGCCCCCCAGGCTCGCGGTAAGCTCATCAGTCTCGCGACGGAAACAGACCGTACGCTGTTTTTCGACTTCATGCCGCTCGAGCTTGGCACTGTGCGCGGTTTCAAGACGCGCTTCCACTTGTACACCGTTCCCGGTCAGGTCTTTTACGACGCTTCCCGCAAACTGATTCTCAAAGGCGTGGACGGCGTGGTGTTCGTGGCGGATTCTCAGGAAGAACGAATGGACGCTAACATCGAGTCGCTTTATAACCTCGAAGAAAACCTCAGATCTCAGGGCTACGACCTGTTGAAGATTCCGTACGTGCTTCAGCTCAACAAACGTGACCTCGGCAACATTGTTACCGTGGACGATCTCGCGGCCGAGTTACAGCGCAAGGGCGAACCCGTGATTGAAGCGGTAGCGGCAACGGGCACCGGAGTTTTTGATACTTTGAAAGCGGTTGCTAAGCAGGTCTTGACGGAACTTCGGAAGGGCTAACTGAAGAGGATTTAAGAATGAACAAGATGGTATTTCTGTTTTAAGTTGGAAGCCCTTAACTGTTTTGAAGTTGTTTTGAATCTCGTAGGTGTTGTAAATCCTGTCTACTCCAACGATTTCAACATCAACAATCCGTCCCCGCCATTTGAATAGTATTTCGGAAGTCTCTGCGTAACTGTGTAGCCAAGACTCTCGTAGAGTTTTTGTGCCGGTGTATTCAGAGTCCTGACTTCCAGCCGCACGAGTCTCACGTTTCGTTTGCGGAAGCCATCTTCAACTTGCTGCATTAAACGTTTGGCCAGGTTACGGCGACGGTGTTCGGGCGCCACGCCGACGGTCGTGATGTGTCCGGTGTGATCGGGTTCGACGAGTCCGATCACGAAACCAGCCATGACACCGCCGGTAGTCACGGCACGAAATGCAACTGACTCGGGAGCGGTGAGCAGGTAGTCGAAAGTCTCGCGGCTGTAGGCTTCGCCGTCGATGAAACAGCGTTGATCGAGACGCCAGCATTCGTCGAGTTGGGAGATGGTTAGCGGACGAACGTCGTAGGACATACCCCAGGACGGGGTAGCTGCCTTTTCTGTCTTCTGGGGATCGTAAGGGATCTCAGATTGTGACCACCAGCGGGATCGGAATTTCTTTAGTACTGCCATAACATTTTTGCATCGACATTGTGCGAGCCGGCCTTAGTTTACCATTTGGGTTTTACTAGTTCCTAGAGAATTAACATGCAATCGCCGTAACTGTAAAAGCGATAACGTTCGCTGACGGCGTGGCGGTAAGCGTTGAGAATGAACTCGCGTCCAGCGAAGGCGCTGACGAGGATCAGAAGCGAAGACTGTGGCAGGTGAAAGTTTGTGAGGAGCGTGCTGGCGACGTGAAAACGGTAGCCGGGTTTGATTGTCAGTGTCGCTTCGCCGGTGTCTGCGCTTACAAATCCTTCAGCGTTGGCTGACGATTCGAGTGCACGCATCGTTGTA
>DATNJO010000246.1:0-3352 GCA_035603895.1 Pyrinomonadaceae bacterium | reverse complement strand
GGCGGCGGGCGACCCTTGCAAGGCGCCCTGAATAAAAAAACCGCGTTCTCCCTCGAGCAGGTGGTCTTGAATCATTATGCCACTGCCGACGGTGGGTGGATTGGTCTTAAGCTCTGCGAATTCTTTACCGTCATAGTAAGTCGAGTACGGGTCGAGCGTATGCAGCGCAGCGGTGATCGACCACTTGAAGACGTCGGCGTATTTCAACTTCTTTCCGCCGATGTGGTTCTTCTCGATTACGGCCAAGGCTTCGATGACACTTTCTTTGACTTTCTCTGGGCCAATATTTCGTTGCGTAGGGACGACTGATCTTGTGGGCGACGTGGCAACCCGGGCCGTGCTTGCTGGCTTTGGCGGTATGTTACTTTGCGCTGCAGCATTAAGCTTAAGGACAGTGAAGCCGAGGAATAGAATCCACAAGCGAAAAAATTTTTTCTCATTGATCATAAAGATCCCCCTTTCTTAAGCACTTCCGCTTCAGATACTCGCATTCTTCATGCGCTTGTTGCCCCGCTAGCACACGCAGCCCACCTTCTTTACGTCTCTTTCTGATTTAACAACTGATAGAGGTTATGTGCGCATGAGAATTTTCCTATGAGGTTCAGGTTTGAACCGGAAGGCCCAAAATCAGCGAGTGTGCGAGGATGCAGAGGCTCGCGGCCTTCACTGAAAACGATTGGAGATTAGTTCTGTCCAGGACAAAAAGTCAACGTCTCGACAACCTTAAACGTTTACCTTATTACCGTCACTCTCAGATAGACAAACAAAGAATTTAGGCCACCCTTACGGATGGCCTCTTCTTCAATCTTATGCGGGGATAAGTGCTCCCCACAGTGAACAATCTTCGCAACTTCGCTCCGACGCCAACACCAGAATGGGTAGGCCACGGATTGCCTCCAATCCTTCAGGCATTTATCATTTATGCGAACTCGGAGGAGCCACATGGCCTCGTTCGCGGGTGGCCCTTCTTGGACCATATACCACGAGCATACTAATCTTTGTCTTGCTGAGTCTTGAGTCGTGGGATTTGTTCAGCTTTCGCCAGACCTTCCAAATGTGCTCTTTCAAAACTCAGAGCATTTAGGAAAAGTCCTATCAATACAATTCCCAATATCGCCTCACAAGATACTAAGACTCGGGAAGCTGTGGTCATTGGTACAACATCACCGAATCCTAGAGTAGTAATGGTAACAGCGCTCAGATATAGCATTCTTACGAAGTTGCCACTGCTCGTTGAGCCAATCTGCCTAACGCTGGCATAAGACCGAATTCTGGTAAGTAGCCCCTCCGGTACACGCAGTCCAAGTTCAGGTTTTTGAAAGACTTCTTGAGGAAACAATGCAGCTATGAAGATCGTTTGTGATGCTCTGTCTGGAAATAGGCGCTGAATATCGTCGGGTAGTTCGAGTGTTAGCAGCTCGTTTTCATACTGCTCCCCATTTTCCTCGTTGACTCGGCCTGGTCGATAGCTCAAGCGAGCCGGGATAGAAAAATTCCTTATGTCCTTTTTTTCATACTCTTCCTTATCGTATTCCCTGCCCGGGACGCCCGCTGCATAATAGTTTCCTCGCAGAATAAAGCTAATGCTTTCGTCTTCAATTGATAGATTCTCAATGTGGTCTACATAGGCTGCCCAATAATGAGGGCGCCCTTCGACCACAGACGGATATATGTGTGTATCGGGACCGGGCTTCGCTTTTTCACGTTGTTTGTACATCAACACAGACAGGTCGCGCCTAAGCTCCTCGTACTCTGTTGTTGATGAACCTTCATACTGAAGGGTTGAATGATAGAAATGCCCTGGTAATTCATAATAGATAAAGGCAAAACTCGGTATCAGGAACAGATAGACAAGCGCGTACGCAAGACTTGGGATTGAACCCAGCCATCGAGAAATAGCTAGTAGTTTGAGTTTTGTTGTTTTGCCTTTGGTGCCCATTAACTAATTTATATAACTGCAATTTACCCAAGGACAAGAGAACGCAATGTTTAGATCAAGTCTCTTCGAGTCTCAGGAAGTGTCAGTTCTGCGCAGCGAAGATTCAGCTGGAGGCAAGGTTTGCAGATTCTGCCATAGGGACTTGATCTGATGAATCGGCGCAACAGTTCTTTTAGTTTCTTTCAAAAGTGGCAAGAAGCGGCAAGTTGAGAAACACGTTCCCGGCGAACCTGACGGGGGCGATCTTTCAGTGGGCGGAAATGGTATGCCAGGAGTCTCTGGTCGTTTGGCGTGTTCAGCAGGTGGCGGATCAGCTACCCTCTTGTCGAACTGTTCGGTAGATTTTTCGGATAGATTGCGCGACGCCTGAATGTTCTCGATGGTCGTGTCGTAGGAATGTTGGAGACGCGCTTCTGCTCGCCTGACTTCTTCACCGGCGCCGGCGCGTTCGTCATCCTCATTCGCAACTTGTAATTCTCTGCGCATTGCCAACGCACTCTCCGGTCGTTGTTTGCGAGCGATCGCCATGGCCTTATGAACAACCGCAGCTATGTGTGGCGACAAGTTACGGTTCAGGCTCGTGATTAAGGCGAGTAATCAAGCAGAAAGATCTCTTCCTGCTTGGTCAGTTTCAGATTTGAAGGTCCACATTCTTCTTGACTTCTTTCTCGGCAGCCTCTAAAAGTTCTTTGCAGCCTCAACAGTAGTGCAGTTGTGCCAATTCCTCAGATTGGAGTTTCGCATGTCAAATCATCCTCCATTCCTTCACAACAAGCGACGGCCATCTCAGAAGGACTACAAGCGCGTCAGAGACAGAATTGAGGAGTCGTATGCGCGGGAGTTTGAGGATTTCAATGGCGTTGGCTCTACACGCATTATGAAGTTCTGACAGTTATTGCCAGTTGGGCGAAAGTCGTTTACTTACGCCTCCCTGACTGCTGGCCAGGCAAAAAGACTCACCCTCTTCAACCAACGAAAGCGCGATAGTTCGCATTTTGAACTTGGCCAAAGAGAGTCCTACCTTGGAGGAAAAATGAAAACACTTTCACGATCTTTTTACGTTCCGGCTTTGCTTGCTGCAATGTTTGCTGTTGTAGTAATGATTGCCGGCTCACTTAACTCACCTAAAGCAAATGCTCAATCATCTGTGAGGTACGATGACTTACCGGATCTGGCCGAGTTTGTTGTCGATGGGAGAAAATGGGACCACACCAACCTCACGTACTTCTTTCAGAATGGAACAACCGATATCGGTGGCAACGATGAGCGCCAAGCGATTCGTGATGCCCTTGCCCTATGGGAAGGCGTAACCCCTTTAACTTTTACCGAAGTATCGAATGCGGCCAGTGCAGATATCGTGATTCTATGGGGAGCTGGGGGACACGGTGATGCCTTCCCATTTGATGGGGTCAA
>DATNJO010000245.1:0-6196 GCA_035603895.1 Pyrinomonadaceae bacterium | reverse complement strand
ATACTCGTTTGAATAACGATCGAACCGGCCCGTAGGCGGCGCATCGTCAGCGTAAAGATTGCCCTTGAGAAACTGCACCGCCGCGCGATCGATCAGGCGGTCGAGAAACTCACGATCTTTGGTAATCCCAAGCTCGTAACCAATACTCGCAATCCGCGCGGCCACGCCGAGATAGTTTTCCGGAAGATTGATAACGCGATTCGTCTTCGGATCGTAGAAACGTTCCGGATTCAGCAACGACAGCCACGCTTTTTGCTCGTCCGGCGAAAGACTTTGCCACAACGGATTCGTTTTCAAGTCACGTCCGAAATGGCGCAGCGCGAGCGCGGCGTACAGTTGCGAGAAAGCCTTACTGCCAGCCTTCGATTCAATCAGTCCTATCTGGCCCACCCATTTCGCGATGTCACGTCCGGCAAGCTCTCGCTGTCCGGTGGATTCCGCGTACGCAGCCAGCGAACGCATAAACGTGCCCCACGAGAATTCACCCGTGGTCGGCACACCCAGCACACGCTCGGGTGGCGGATCGAGCGATTTGATCGCCGCGAGATGCACCGCAAGCTCTTTGCCGAGAAACGTATTCACATCCTCGCGCAAAGTCGCGGTGGAAACTGTGTTTGCCTGGGCCGTCGCCACCAAACTGCACAACAACCCAACACAAACAATTCTTATCAGTGTCATCCGTGTAAATCTGTGGCTAAAAAGTCATTTTCAGCCCGAACTGAATATTCCGCGGTGGACCAGAAGTCGAGATCTGCCCAAACGCGCCCGCGCTCCAATTGCTTTCCAGATCGCGGAAGTTTGTGCGGTTGAAAGCATTGAATATGTCCGCCTGAAATTGCAAATTAAACCGCTCGGTCACTGCAAAACGCCGCCGCAGCGAGAAGTCCCACGTTTGCGAGCCAGGACCTAACAACGTACCCACACCACAGGTTCCGCGGCGCGTTTCCGGCGCCGGTGCAAACGCATCCTTTCTGGCCCACGACCTCGGGCCACGTTCGCCCTCGGGGAAGAGCGGATCGGGATCGAGACAGTCAGCGCGACGATTACCCAGCGCCGAACCAACCGTTCCGGGGCCGGTCGCCGTCACCGTTAAATACGGTCCGGTCTGAAGACGGGTGATGCCGCTGATTTCATAACCGTGCAGCACTGCTCTCGTGAAACCGTGGGTTCGCCTGAACATGTTGAGCGTGTACGTGTAGGTCAGTGCAAACACGTGCCGGCGATCGAAGGTTGCTGGTCCATAGTTGAATTTTCTGTTGAACGGGTCTTCGGGATTATCGTTGAAGCCGCTCGAATCGGTCAGCACCTTGGACCACGTGTACGAAGTGGTCATCAACAGATCGCCTTTGCGCTTCGCGGCGTAGAGTTGCATGGCGTGGTAATTCGACGTTGCGTCACTCAACCGCATCCTGATCGCGGTGTAACCTTTGAAAGGCCGAATCGCGTTAATGTTTACGTTTGGACCAGCGATATTCGCCCTGATCTGATCGAACGTCGGCTGGTTGATGTCCGGTTGGCGAATCAAATGCCGGCCGAGGTTCCCGACGTACGCTGCCTCGGCGAAGATGCCGTACGGCAGTTCCCTCTGCACGCTGAGGCTGTAGCTCATCGTGTAGGGCGTGTCGAGTTCGGGATTGATGGCATTGATCTGTGCGAACGGCGCTGCGGTGGTCGTACCGCCGGTGATGTTCGAAAGGTTCGCGTTTTGAAACTGGGCGCTAGTGGCGTAAGGCGGATTGCTGAGCGACGGGAAGATCAGATTGCCTTCGATGCGATCGTAGTACATGCCAAAGCCACCGCGAATCGACGTCTTGTTGTCGTCGAAAGGCGAATAAGCAAACCCGACGCGCGGCATGAAGTAGTGATGACCTTCATAAAGACCCCGCGGCGCTCCGGTCGGTACGGCCAGCACCGACGCGCTATCGCCACCCGGCACACGCGCTAATTCTTCCGCCGGCACTCCATTTCCCGCGCGAACGAGACCATTGAAACGATTTCCACCTTTGCTCGTATCGATGTTTCCATTCGCAAGAATCGTCACGGCCTGCGCCGCGTTGTAAAGCGCCGGATCGAAGTTCGCGAGATTGTTGGCCTGCGTGTAGATCGGCATCCCAAACTGATAACGCATGCCGAGTTCGAGACTCAGCTTGCGACTAACTTTCCAACTGTCCGCAACAAATGCCTCGGTTTGCGTGAAGCGGAAGAACCCGACCGGATCCAGCGCTTGCTCGCTGTACGTGCGGAAGTTTCCCAATAACGCATCGGCAAACGAGTTGTTGGTAGTCCGCGTGTTGCCGCCGGTATTGAAGTCGACCTGTCCGGCGTAAGTGGTGCGTGCATTTTGATCGATGCGATTACGCGTGACACTCACACCAGTCTTGAAAGTGTGATTCCCGCGGACCAGCGTGACGGTATCGCTGAAGTTGATATCAGTCGTCGGCGACACGAGTGAACGCGCGGCGCCGAAGAAACTCGCGAAACCGTTGATCGTTGTGTCGGGAATCGAATTTTCAAAACGGCCGCCGCCTAAGAACAGTTGCTGAAACTGGAACCCGTACGTTTCGCGCTCCCAAAGATCGCCGAAAGGAGGAATGCGTTGGGCCACCCACGCGCCCGTTGCCTTCGCTTCGTTGATGAACGTCGGCGTCACCATCCACGTGTGCGAGATCTGGATCGACGTGCCGGGACGCATTCGGTTGCTGGGAATCGTGGGTATTTGCGTGGTGATGAACGTGCCGAACGGATCGATCAGCACGTTCTTATCGTGAATGTAGCGACCGTACAAATTGTGCTTGGAGTTGAGGCGATAGTCGACGCGCAGAATGTCTTCGCGATAGTCGAGCGGGTTTGGCTGTTGAAACGTTATGTTATTGCCGATTGGACTATCGTTGAACCCGGCTGCGAGACCGATCGCCGTTCGATAAACGTTAGAGATGGCGCGGCCGTCAGTCGTGATTCGAGCGGTAGGAATGATGTTTCGCAGTGCTACGTTGTTGCCGCCAAAGCAACCCGTCCGGATAGCTTGTGTTGTGACAACACCTTGCGCATTGACGACGGGAGCGACACAGGTGTTGGCTGCGTTGTTTGGATCGCGAAGCACGCCGTCGTCGGCCGTTCCGATGATGTTGTCAAAGCCGCGCAACCGGCGCGAAAAGTCGCCATTCAGTTCCGCGAGAGTCGGCACCGTGCGTAGTTGCGCGTTTGAAAGGCGGCGGATGTATTTCCACTCCTGCCCCCCAAAGAAGAACAGCTTGTCTTTGAAGATTGGACCACCGAAGCTGTAGCCGAAGTTGTTGAAGCGCAACGCAGGCCGCACGGGCGCGAAGAACGAGCGCGCATCGAGTTTGTCGTTGCGAAGAAATTCAAACGCGCTGCCGTGAAAGTCGTTGCTGCCACTGCGCGTAACCAGACTCACTTGCGCCCCGGAGTTGCGGCCGTACTCAGCGGAGAAGTTTGACGTCTGAATCTTTACTTCCTGAATGTAATCGAGGCCGAGGTTGTTAACCTGGCTCGCGTTGCTGCCTGATTGCAGATTGAAGCCGCCGTCGATAGTGACGTTATTCGTCTGGCCGCGATTGCCGTTGATCGACTGATTGTTCGTCGCGAGGCTCGTCGTCAACTCCAACTGATCGTCGTTGGTCAACGTGACGCCGGGAACAAGCGACAAAAGCTGGATGTAATTGCGGCCGTTGAGTGCGAGGTTCTGCACCTGCTGGCGATCGATCACGCGCGAGACTTCGCCGGAAGTCGTGTTCACGGTTTCGCCACCGGAGGCGACAATCTCGACCGTTTCCGAAATCTGACCGGCTTCCAGTTTGATATCGACTGTCACGCGCGCGTCGGCAGTGATGTTTTGACCGGAGACCAAAGCCTTTTTGTAGCCCTTTTGTTCGGCTTCGATCGTGTAGGTGCCGACGGGCAAGTTGGTCACGGTGTAGAAACCGTTGTCGTCAGTGGTGACGGTGCGGTCAGAGTTCGTTGCACTGTTGATAACCTTAACGGTTGCGTTGGGAATGTTGGCGCCATTTGCATCCTGGACCGTGCCTGAGATGCGTCCCACGACCGTTTGCGCGTGCGCGCTTGAGAAAGCGACGAGGGCAACTAACAGCACGCCGCAAATCTGAGAAAGGGATTGTCGAATTCCTCTACCTCGCATCGTCTTGACACCTCCAAGTTAATTGTTATTGCCGATTGCCGATTTTCGATTGCCGATTGTCGCTCCGCGTCGCCGAACCGCTTTTCAAATCGACAATCGAAAATCGAAAATCGGCAATGACTTTAGGCCACCATGGGCGCGGCGAATGCGGGCGCTGCTACGAGAGCGACGGCGCCACGCAAACGCGGGTGTTCTTCCGCTGGTACGATGTGAATCTCAGTTGTGCCACCAAAGTCAGTCAGGGTGCGTTCGCGCACTGCGCCGCGCACGATCGGTTCGATCAAGCTCCAGGCTGTTGTGATTTCGCCGCCGATGTAGATCCGCGCGGGATCGAGTGAGTTGATGATCGAAGCGAGACCGAGACCGAGATAACGCGCGGTCGAGTTGATCGCCGCGAGTGCTTTCGCGTCGCCCGCACGAGCGCGAGCAATCAAGTCTTCAACAGTGAAACTGGCGGTTTCCGCGTCACGCGGACGCGCTTCCGCAAGGTCGTGTCCGAAGTAACGCGACAACGTCGCCAAATTGGAAACGTAAGCCTCCCAACAGCCCGTCGCGCCGCACGAACATCGTGGTCCATCGATGCTCAGCGGCACGTGACCAAACTCGCCCGCCGTGTTGTGCCGCCCGCGCAGCAGTTCACCGTTCACGACAACGCCAGTGCCGACGCCGTCAGAGATACTCACAAACACCGAATTGGCCGCGGCACCCATGTCGCTGCGCGTGGTCCATAGTTGGGCCAGCGCGCACGCTTTACCGGAGTTCTCGATTTGCACCGGAATTCCCAGCGCCGCCGCGAGCGGATCACGCAAAGTCACGTCGCGCCAGCCAAGCGTCGGCGCATGCAACACACGGCCGACTGATGGATCGACCATGCCCGGCACGACCACGCCAATACCCGCGCACGCGCCAATCTCCTTGTCTGCCAACGTTTGTTTGATACGGCGCGTCAGCTCCTGCGTCAGCACGGCGACATCTTTGTTCGTTTGAAAACTGCTGACGACGCCGAGCTGTTTGCCCATCAAGTCGGTGACGAGGATGTAAGTGCGCGACGCGCGAATGTCGACGCCGACGACGCAGCGTTGGCGCGAGTCGATGTAAAGAAAAGTCGGGCGCCGTCCCCGGCCGACCGCTTCGCCGAGAGCGCCTTCAAAAATCAGTGACTCGCTCAACAGTTCGCCGACCAGCAGACTCGCGACTCCGCGCCGGACATTCATCAAGCGCGCGAGGTCGGCGCGGGAGATTGGCTGATGCGTGCGAATCAGGTTGAGCGCGATTTGGCGGTTAATTTCGCGGCTCGTGCCGCGGCGCGCGACCTTGAAATCGTGTGGATTGATCTTACGCATTCTAAATTGTTCGTTCTTAGGACTTAATTACCAAACCCTTTCGATGTGGAGGAAAGGGCGTTATAAAGCTGTAGCAGAAATTTGTCTAAACGCGGAACATATACTCTCGTCGTCAGAGGCTGTCAAGACTTTTTTCAGTAGACTGGGAGATGGCGGCTTCCGCCCGGCTATTTTCAGGATGTATGATTCCATCGGTCGCAGGAAATGATGATTGAAACTGAACTTGACGTACTCCGCGATGTCTCCCGGCGCCTCGAAAGTGCCGGGATCTCGTTTATGCTGACAGGTTCGGTTGCGATGAATTACTACTCACAGCCACGAATGACACGCAATATCGACCTCGTGGTCTCGCTCAATGAAGCTCAAACCGAAGAATTTTTCCGCTTGTTCGAGAGTGCTTACTATTTTGATAGGCAAAGCGTTGCCGAAGCGATTTCTCGGCGCAGAATTTTTAATCTCATTCACAATGATGCAGTAATTAAAGTGGACTGCGTAGTACTAAAAACCGATGCCTACCGCCAGGAAGAGTTTGCTCGGCGCAAGCAGATCAACTTAGGTGATTTTGAGACCTGGATTGTCAGCCGCGAGGATCTAATCTTGTCCAAACTGTTTTGGGCAAGGGATTCAAAATCAGAAATGCAGCTTCGCGACGTCCTCAATCTTCTAAGCACAGATTGTGATATGGAGTACCTACGTA
>DATNJO010000244.1:0-5362 GCA_035603895.1 Pyrinomonadaceae bacterium | reverse complement strand
TAGAGCGCACCCGTCTTGCTAGCCTGATTTCTGAACTCAGGCGAGGCGAATGGAACAAAACATTCAGTCCAAAATTGGCCACGGTAGCAAAAGAGCAACTAGATAGACGCTTTGCTCAGACTCGCGCGATTTATCGTCGACTGATTCAACCTCCGGCGCTGTACGACCGCGGCGTGGAACTGCCAGCACTGTGGAACAGTCGGGAGCCGCAGAGCCGACAGGAAGTCTTCGCTAGTGATCCGCTTGCTCGCATCGTTGGTTGGCGTCCCAATGATGGAACTAGTCCTGAAAGTGTCTTTGTGGCTGCGGCTCTTAGTGAAATTGAACATGGCGATAAAGAGAGTGATTTCGCTGCTCTGTTTTGGCAGGTAATACGCATTCGGTGCCTATTGTATCGACATGTCGTTCAGAGACCTCTTACACCAGGCATGCAGTGGTTTGTCAGATTCTTTTCGCGAATTAAACCCATGCGTGTGAACATTCCGGGACTCGTACTTGCGCGTACAGCAGCACGAATAAGTGGAAGTGACCGCGGTCTACGTTCACTCGAGGTTCGAGTTGGCACCGATGAGAGCGAATCCGCTTGCTTGGAAAAAGTGCGCGATTTAGAGAAGTCAGCTGTCCTGCGCGGAAAGCGGTCCACATTCCTGTATTACAGGCCCCGCTTCAACAACGAGACAATACAAGCCGAAGAACACACAACGGATGCGCTTGAAGTAGGCGCTCTGTTTCACTTCTCCAGGAAGCGCGGTGGGGGTTGGGAATCTGGTAACCCCAATGCGTACGGCTTAGATCATTCCTGTCCGGCGATATTGCGAACTGGGCCATCAACGCGACGCCGGGACGCTGGGAATCCAACCGGATTCCGATTCGCGCGATTTTACCTCGAACAGCGACGACATGCCCAAGCACTTGTGAGCCTCTTTGAAAAATATCCGTCTGCTCTCCGGACAGTTCGAGGTGTCGATCTTTGCACCGACGAGGCGGGCGTACCGATTTGGGTGATGGCGCCTCTCGTGCGATGGGTTCGCGACGCTGGATACAAAGCCATCCTGACCCTAAACAGACGCGGTAATTTTAGTATCCCGCCGCCACGCACCAGCGTCCATGCCGGAGAAGACTTCGTGCACTTACTATCAGGTCTCCGTAGGCTCGATGAGGCCATAACTTACCTTGACCTCCAAGAGGGTGATCGCTTGGGGCATGCGTTAGCGCTTGGAGTAGATCCATCCATTTGGTGCTCACGGGTGGGCCGCGTGGTTCAGATTCGAGAAGAGCGATTGTTCGACTTAGTTTGGGAATGGAGCTGCTATGCAAAGTACGGAGTAGCTGCGGCGACTGGGCGTCTTGCATATCTACGTAACGAGATTGTGCGGCTTGCTCGGGTAATCTTTGGCAGGTTTTGTCCTCCTGAGGAGTTAATGAGTTTCATAGCTCGACTTCATCAAGAACAAGAGCTGCGTGCCCAAGGATTCCCAGATCGGTCGGCATTGTTTTCCAATCTCGATGAAAACCACTTGACACAAAGTGAATCGAGGAGCCGCAGGCGGTTGTTGCGAGCCTATTTACGTGAAGAAAGCGTTTGGCGTCAAGGACGAGTCCCCGAGACAATAGATCTCCGCAACCTTAGGCACGAACAGGCAGCGCTGAGTCAACTCCAGGAAGGCTTGCGAAGCCGAGTGGGAAAGCTATGCCTTACGGTCGAAGTCAATCCGTCGTCTAACTTATTGATTGGCGATCTTGGCAACTTCCAAGAACATCCTTTGTGGCGGTTGAGACCTGCAATTCCCGAGAAGGGAATAACGCCCCTTTCTATTTGTATCGGAAGCGACGACCCCTTAACATTCGCTACGAGCCTCCCGCATGAATACCAACTGTTATTTGACGCGCTAATACTTGGTGAACACTCTCATGAAGTAGCGACCGAGTGGATCAACGAGGTCCGAAGTACCGGAATGCGATCCCGTTTCACACTAGTAGCGAATTTCGCTCAGCTTTCTAATGAATTGAAGGTACCTAATTTATTGGGATGGGAGCGGCCTCAAAGCCCACCATGAGCATGATTACTCTAGATAAACAGTGGGTAGCACTTGTTCGCCGAGAACTTCGTACGCGCGGGTACTACTATCAACGGGACTTTTGCGATGACGCACCGGGCGCTGAGCGTCTTATTGCGGCAGCGAAACTGATGGGTAGTGTTTATGTTCCTTCCGGAACCGAGGCTAGTCACCCCTTCATTCCGACACAGCCATCAGCAGTTGCACCCCTGTGGCGCCCATTCGATCGTGGAGAGGCAATTGGGTGGCACAATGATTTTTCAACTCATTCCGGAAGACCGGAGCTGAGTATGTCGTGGATTCTGCGAGAAGATCCAGCCGGGCCAGAGAGTGGAGCGGGTGCGTTGCTTCATCTAGGGCTGTGTTGACTAAACTTTCTCAAACCTGTGAGGGAAAGCGCTTGGCCGCTGATCTCAAAGAACGAGCGGAACCTTTCGGCTATCGTGATGCCGGCAGCTGGCGTTCGTTTCGAGTGATTATTCCAGCGAACCGCAGACTTAGACAAAGCGCATTGCGGTTCTACGGACTATCTCTGAAAGATGGTGCATGGCTTCGTTCCGGCAAAGTTGCTGAGCGTACGAACGAAATAATATTCCGAATTGAAGACGCGGCAGATTCTGTTCGTGAAGTCTTGCCTGCTGTGACAGGATCGCTTTTGATCGTTCACAATGGCCTCAGTTTGCATGATCGTTCCGCTCAGACTGTAACCGGTTCAGAAAGAAATCGGCGACGAGCTTTGTTGTGTTTTGTGAATCAGCTTCACTATCCACTTTAGTGAGTGGCACGTGATGAGGCAAACGCTAAGAACGAACAGCTACCAGAAAGGCACTAACTGAGTGCTCCAATGGCTCGCCGCGCCAGGAGTCCAGGAGTTCTACTCTTTCGAAACCAACAGCGGATGCACGCACAGCAACCTCCTGCGCGTTCGCCGCCGCGAGTCGATGCTCTTCGAACAACAACTCTGCGCGGCTCTTGCAGCCATAAACGTATTGCGCAATCAACTCCGCGGAACCATCTTTCGCTTGATGGAAGCGATAGAGAAACAGAACATCGTCTGGTTCCCCTCCGGGACCAGGCTCTCGATCTTCGTTTAGTACGCCATTCGCGTTCGGCGCATGGGCGATTTGAAGGATCAACCGACCTTGAGGCCTCAACGCATTGAAGAAACGAGTCAAAACGTCTTCGGCCTCAAGAAATGAACTTACGTAATTGAAAGACCAACACAGCGAGACGACAGAGTCATATGCTTCGATTTCAGTAAGGTCCTGCATCCGCGCTCGTAGGACACGATCCGAACCGACACGGCTTGAGGCAATGGAAACCATTTCCGCGGAAGTATCTAGGCCCATTGCGTCAAATCCTGCTGCGATTGCCTTCTCAAGGAACACGCCGGTACCACAGCCTGCATCCAGTACGCGACTTGGCGGTTTGGGCAGACGTGACAGAACAAAGACATGATCATGTTGGTAATGGTAGGGCGGAGTGTGCCAGTCATAACGATTAGCCGCACTGCCAAACAATGCGTAGGTCATACCTTCAGCCAATTACCTTAAGGTTTGTCATGCTGTGCACCACTCGATCATACACAGTTCGAAGCTGGTTGGGATCAACGATTTCTTTGTTTAAGGGAGCGTTTGGAATTGCCCGCGTAAGAGGCTCAAGACAGTGAAGCACCCGTGAGCGCGTATTTTTTGAACGATTACTCGCGGGAGTTATTTCTCTTAATGCTTCAACTAACTCACCTATTGTTCCTTCTCGAATCCAATCGAAAAACGAACGCTGTCCAAGCGTGATTGCCCGAGCCTGAATGTGTAGACCTGTACCTGCGCAGATTGGACACTTAACGGTTCGAGATGTAGCTTTAACCCTGTCTATCCAATTACTGTCTTTGCTGCGATGGATTTCATCCAGCACTGCACGATAAAGACCATTCCATCGCAACCATGAGTTTACTTCTTCGGGATCAGCCTTTGATGTCTTCAAGAAACTGCCTGGGCCAGGCCGATGCCAATAACCATGAAGCAGGATTGTTCGCTCATCTTTGCTAAGCGAGTCGAATGAGGCATTATCCGACCAAAGTCCCTCATCAGCCATGCGCTTTAAGAACGGAAGAAGAATACTCTTGCGAACGCCTCTTAAGACATTCAGCGCTTCGGGCCGGAAAAAACGATCGCTACTAAGCGTCGCATTTGGATGAGCAATGACTAATGACTCATCAAACGCCGGCACGATAGATTTACCATTACAACAAAGGCAACTTCCGGCATCGTGAAGACGCGACAGCATAGCTGAACTCGGTGCCAACGGTGCGATGGCAGGCGCGTTGAAATCGACTTGTCGCATGGCGAGCCTCTCAAGTAGTTTGCCATTTGGCCTAACGAGTTCGGCATATCCACCACCGATTCCTAATGCGTCGCGCACACAACGGAGTCGTTCAAGCACTGTTCCGTTAGCCGGCTCAAACCTCCCTCCAGTAGCACGGACTGAAGCAAGTTTCGCAGGACTACCGATTTCAAAATCGCTCTCAAGCCCCATATGCTTGAGGCGTTGCTTTGCTTCGCTCAGCACCGAAACTGGTATCTTGTTTCCCCAAACGCGCATTTCTTCTACCAACGAGTGAATCTGTAATTGCGCCTTCTGCTCGTCGATCCATCGCTGCGCGAAACGTTCGGGCCTTTTTGAGAAGTCATCAGGGTGGTCTAATAGTATTCGACCGATCTCGATATCGAGCCCGCCAATTTCATACGGCCGACCAGTAGTGTTTTTATCAAACACTACAGCAAGGTCTTCGAAGTCAACCGGATCAAGATCTTCACCGGACCTCTCTTCACCCAATAGCCGTCTCAGCCACTGACGACCGCTCCGAGCCGAGTCTTCTGGAGAGGTTTTCGGAGGTTCAGCCTTTGCTTGATCAACGACTGATTTCGATTTGCCGAGGGCCGGCTGCAACGGAAATTTGGTATTACTCAGCACTCGACCTGTCGGGGTTTTTCGCTTAGCGATACTCTCCGGTGATCCTTGTCCCACGATCTTACCGCCATCTGGACCGCCGCCGGGACCAAAGTCTATTATCCAATCACTTGCACGAATCAGCGCGAGGTTGTGCTCAACCAGTATGACTGTATTACGACCCTGGCCCACAACGCGATCGAGGACTAACAGCAGTTGTCCGACGTCATGCGGGTGCAGCCCAGCGGAGGGCTCATCGAGTACCAAAAATAGTCCCTTTGGGCGCTCAACTCCCAGAGTTCGCGCGATACGCAGACGCTGATGCTCGCCACCACTCAGTCGATCGATCCGACGCC
>DATNJO010000243.1:0-6154 GCA_035603895.1 Pyrinomonadaceae bacterium | reverse complement strand
AACTGCCGCGTAGTGTCGGCGATCATGCGATGTTCTTCAGTGAAATCCTCCGGCGTGAAGATCTCCTCCGGGGTGTGCCCTTCGATCAGAAACGAACCACCTTTGACGATCTTTCTCTGTTCGGCTACGGCTGACATTTTGGTTTTGATCCTTTCTCCTGCTTTCCTCGCTTTATAACCTTTCCAGAATACCCGCGGCGCCCATGCCACCGCCGACACACATCGTGACCATTCCGTATCGCCCGTTGCGGCGCTCCAACTCGCGCAGGATGCTGGCTGTGAGCTTCGCGCCCGTGCAACCGAGCGGATGGCCCAACGCGATCGCGCCGCCGTTTACGTTAACCTTTTCCGGATCGAGTCCCAACGTCTTGATCACCGCCAGCGACTGCGCGGCAAACGCTTCGTTCAACTCGATCAGATCGATGTCGGCAAGCGTCAGTCCGGCGAGTTTCAATACTTTCGGAATCGCAAACACTGGTCCAATACCCATCTCCTCCGGCGGACATCCCGCTGTTGCATACGCAATAAACCGCGCCAATGGTTTCGCGCCCAACGCACGCGCACGTGAATCAGACATCACCACCGCTGCTGCCGCGCCGTCAGACATCTGCGACGCATTGCCAGCGGTGATCGTACCCTTCACGTGGAAAGCTGGCTTCAACTTGGCCAAGCCTTCCACAGACGTGTCGCGTCGCACGCCTTCGTCTTTATCAAACAAAACTTCGCGGCGTTGTTTCTTTCCTTTTTCGTCCAGGTCTTCTAGCACGACGTGCAACGGCACTGTTTCGTCTTTGAACTTGCCGGCATCGAGCGCAGCCGCTGCGCGCGCGTGTGAGCGCAGGGCAAACTCGTCTTGCTCGTCGCGTGTCACTTCATATTTGCGCGCGACGTTTTCCGTCGCGAGTCCCATGCTCAAATAGAAATCGGGATAGTGATCGACCAGATAAGGATTGGGTCGAATGATGTGTCCGCCCATCGGAATCATCGACATCGTTTCCAAACCGCCGGCGACGATGACTTCCGCGGCGCCCGTTTTAATTCGATCCGCAGCCATCGCAATCGACTGCAAACCTGACGAACAGAACCGATTGATCGTCATCGCGCTTGTTTCGACCGGAAGGCCCGCGCGAATCGCCGCCGCGCGCGCGACGTTCATTCCCTGCTCCGCTTCCGGCATCGCGCAACCCATGATCACGTCTTCGATCTCGGAAGTTTCCAGACCGGGCACGCGGCCGACTGCGTCCTTAATTACAGCGGCGCCCATCTCGTCAGGCCGCGTCGTTCTCAACGTGCCCTTCGGAGCTTTGCCGGCTGCGGTGCGAACTGCTGATACGATTACTGCGTCTCTCATACTTCTCCGTGTGTATCCGTGTAAATCCGTGGCCTAGTTTCTCAACGGTTTGCCTGTCTTCAACATGTGCGCGATGCGCTCCTGCGTCTTGCGCGTACCAACCAGCTTCAGAAACGCTTCGCGCTCCAGGTCCAGAAGGTATTGTTCAGAAACCAGCGTCGGATGATTCAAATCTCCGCCCGTCAAGATTCGCGCGAGCTGCGTTCCGATCTCCGCGTCGTGATCGGAAATGTACCCGGCGCGCTTCATCTGGTGAATGCCGAGTTTCAACGTCGCGAGCGCCGGTTCGCCCAACGCGAGAATGTCTGTTCTCTGCTGCGGCATAACGTAACCACTAGCAACCAGCGCCAACACTTCTTTCTTCGCGTCGGCAATCAACCGATCCGCATTCATCGAAATCGTGTCGTCAGCAGACAGGAACCCGAGCGCTCTCGCCTCTTCCGCCGACGTCGCAACCTTCGCGAGCGCAATCGTTTCGAAAGCGCGCTTCACAAACGGAAACGGATCGGCGTCACTCGTACCCTTGGGAATCAAATCCAATGTGCGCAACAGCAATTCCTTCGTGCCGCCACCGCCCGGAATAATTCCCACGCCGACTTCCACCAATCCGATGTACGTTTCGGCGCCGGCTCGCACGCGGTCGGCGTGGAGCACCATTTCACAACCGCCACCAAACACCATTTGAAACGGCGCAACCACGACCGGCTTCGGTGAGTAACGCAAACTCATCGTCGACTGCTGGAAGACGCGCGCCATCATGTCGAGCTCTTCCCAGTTCTCTTCCTGCGCTTCCATCAACATCAACATGATGTTGGCGCCGACGCAGAAATTTGCTCCCTGGTTGCCGACGACGAGCCCGACGAAATTCTTGTCGACTTCGGCGAGCGCAAACTTCAACATCTGAAGCGTGTCGCCGCCGATCGCGTTCATCTTCGAGTGAAACTCAAGACACGCAACGCCGTCGCCAATATCAACCAGCGACGCGCCCGCGTTCTTCTTGATCACACCAGTGCGATCTTTGATCGACTTAAGAATCAGCACTCCCGGCGAGTCGGCGAGTGGAACATACTTGCCTTGCTTGAAATCGAAGTATGACTGTTGTCCGTCTTCTTTTTTGTAGAATGACGTCGCGCCCGCGGCGAGCATCTCTTCGACATTGGACGGAACCCCAATCCCTTCTTCTTTCATCCGCGCGACTGACTTCTCGACACCGATCGCATCCCAAACTTCAAACGGCCCGAGTTCCCAACCAAAGCCCCAACGCATCGCGCGATCGACTTCCACTACGTTGTCCGCGATCTCGGGAATTCGTTTCGCAGCGTAAGCGAGCGTTTTCGTTATCGTCTTCCAGAGAAACGCGCCCGTCCGATCCTTGCTCCAAACGAGCCCCTTGATTCGCTCGGGCAAGTCTTCGATGTTCTTCGCCATGTCGAGCGCGGGAAGTTTGACCTTCTCTGACGGCCGGTAATCGAGTGTCGCGGTGTCGAGTGTCCAAATCTCGCGCTTGTCGCCTTCGCCTTTTTGCTTGCGATAGAAGCCGCCCTTGGTTTTGTTGCCCAGCAAACCGCGTTGGACCATCTGCGCGAGCACTTCGGGCACGACGAACATGTCGCGCTCTTCGTCTTCCGGCAGATTTTCGTAGAGGTTCTTGATGACGTGGGTGAAGACATCTAGACCGACGAGATCAAACGTGCGGAAGGTTGCACTTTTCGGACGCCCGACCGTTGGCCCAGTCATCTTGTCGACTTCTTCGATCGAGTAGCCGTCCTCGAGCATCGTCTTGATCGTGTAGAGCGCGCCGAACGTGCCGATGCGATTGGCGATGAAGTTTGGCCGATCCTTCGCGGGCACCACGCCTTTGCCGAGCCGTTCGTCGAGAAAGCCGTAGAGAAAACAGGAAACTTCGGGCTTGGTCCATTCGGTGCGAATGAGTTCGACGAGATGCAGATAGCGCGGCGGATTGAAGAAATGGACGCCGACGAAATGTTGTTTGAAGTCGTCCGAACGGCCTTCAGCGAGCAGATTGATCGGGATACCGCTCGTGTTCGAGGCAACGATCGATCCCGGCTTGCGATGCTGCTCGACGCGTTCGTAGAGCGAACGCTTGATGTCGAGATTCTCGACGACTGCTTCGATGATCAGATCGCGATCTTTGAGTTTCGCGAGGTCGTCGTCGAAGTTCCCGACCGAAACCAGCGCCGCATTGTCCGGCGTGAAGAAAGCGGCGGGCTTTCCGTTCTTCGCGGCTTCGAGTCCATTGCGCGCGATGCGATTGCGAACCTGCGAACTCTCGAGCGTCAGACCTTTCTTTTGTTCCTCGGGCGTCAACTCGCGCGGGGCAATATCGAGCAGGAGCGTGGGCACGCCCGCATTCGCGAGGTGCGCGGCAATCTGCGCCCCCATAGTTCCCGCCCCCAACACAGCCGCCTTCTCAATCCGCCTCATGCACCTCTTCCTTCTTTCGACACAAACTCCAGGATAGCTAACGAGAGGTGGCAATATTAACTGAATGAGCGCTCATTCAGCAAGCAGTCGTGTTAATACGGAGATATGTGAGTAAAGTTGTGGGCTCGGTCATAAAGTGAAATTCGTCGGATAAATGAAATTTGCACGCACGATCTCATACGAACCGAGCGGCAGCAAAAACGTAACCCCATGATTTCGGTCGGCTTTGCGCGCGTTAGCAAGAAACGTCCGTGTCGGATTTCTCGAAGTCGCTGAATCACTGACGGTCGGCTAAAAAAAAGGGAACAGACTCAAAACACAACCCCAAACCAACTGGCCACGCTGCTTATTTCCATTTATCGTCCGACCCTAGCGCGCCTTTCATCCAATGAGTGTTGCACTGAACCCAAGAGATTGTTGTCGATTTCAGAAGCTAAAACAGTTGTATGAAGAGACGGTGAGGGAAGATTTCAGGTTATGACCAAAACCCACAAATCGGTTTTGATGCTTAGATACGTTTCACAGTAACGTTCGCTTCGTTGCCGTAGCCTTGCGTTAGGACCGGGTACGACTGCGTGGTGATCAGGTCGCCGGTTTCGACTTTGCCCGAGCCTGTCATGTCCACGTGGGCGCGCACTGAGTAACTGCGATTTGGATCGACCTGTCCAGTGGGAATCTCAATCTCAAACGGAAGCACCTGCCCTGGACTTATCTGCACGCCGGAAACGCGCTGCTCGCCGACAACCTGCGAAGGCGCATCAGCGCGCGAGACATCCTCGACCTGAACGATCAGATCGGCGGTTTGGTTGGGTAGCTCAACGTTTGGCAGAACTACCTGACCACGGACTGTGTTTGTCTCTGCCACGATGCAATCTTACCACTACGACGAAGAATCCAAGTAAGCCAGCAACTCGGCCATCGCTTGCGTGATCGGCTGGCCAGTTCGTTCTTCAACAAAGCGCCATTCGCCCGCTGGATTGATCTCGAGGAATACGTCGCCTGCCGTCGTGCGGCGGAGATCGATCGCGCCGTAAACTAAACCGAGCTTTTTCATCAGTTGGCGAATGCCCGTTTCAGTTTCCGCAGCCAGCGTCGTGGGCTCGAAACGCGCACCGGGAAGATCCATCCGGTAGTCGATGTCGTAACCACCTTCAGTTGCTTTGATCTCCGCAGCGAACATTTGATCTCCGATAACGGTCACGCGAACATCGGCCACGGCCGGTATGTACTCCTGAAAGATCACCGGCGCCAGGCTGACCGTGTCGAGTAATTCCAATTCGTCTGCGCGTATGATTCGAGTCTCACGCCAACACTGTTCGTTCGCGAGAAACGTTTTGTAAATCACCGGCTCGGGCGCGAGTTCGTTGATGAAATCGCGAGCCGTCGCCGGGTTGTTCGTGATCACGGTGCGCGGGATCGGAAGCCCGACTTCAGTGGCCACTGCCAATTGGTACGGTTTGTGGTGCGCCACTTCGTCGAGCGCCGGCGGATTTACCCACTTGATCTCGAGCGCGGACCACAGTCCGGCCAGTGCTTCGTGACACTCGGTATAACTGAACGAAACCACCGCCGGTGCGAGTCTGGGGTCCATAGTGAAGGGTTGCGGCCGGCGCCACCAGCCTGCGCGGCAAGCAGTGAGATCGAAACTGTCGCCGTTGAGCGAAAACTGAAACCATCGACCAGCAACGCTGAAGCGTTCCGTTACCGAGGCGCCGCTCGGAAAGCGAGCCGTGTCGAGTAACACGGCGGGATGCCCGCGTCGTTTTAACGCTGCGAGCACCCCGACCGCATGATCATCACCGGCGTGTGAGATGACGAGGATCACATTCCACCCAATTCGTTAATCATTTGATCGTACGCCGCTGCCGCCGCGTCTCGTTGCTCGCGCAATTTACCGGCCTCGGCTCTCGCGCGCGCAGCGGTGGCCTGAGCCTCGGCGAGTGATGCTTCGACCTCGAGTAACTGCTGTTCGAGACCGGAAACATACGAGGCAACATTTGGATCGGTTGTCGCTTCAGCGGCTCCGCCTCCTTCCGCTACTGGCGCGTGATGCGCGGTAGCCATGCTGAACGGCTGCAATCCTCCCAGTCCTGGTATGCCAAACGGAAGCCTGGGAATCGGATCGCGAAGAAACTTCGGGAAAATATCGTCGCGCAACTTCTTGCCACGATTGTCGTCATTGAGTTTCTTGAATGGAATCCGGTCGTCTCGAAGTTTTTTAACGACCGTCGTCCCCACATCAACAGATGGCGACTTCACGATCCCGCAACTCGGGTACATCGCGCGCACGCCTGCGATATCTCCTGCGGACAAGCCGTCGCGTTGTCCGATCTGCGCTGTGGGAGGATTCAGCGGTGTG
>DATNJO010000242.1:0-5152 GCA_035603895.1 Pyrinomonadaceae bacterium | reverse complement strand
GGTTGCCGGTTTGTTTGTGCGGCGCCGTTTGCGAAATCGGGTTGGACACTGATCTGATTCTGGAGGATTGCTGAAGATGCGATACGTTGCTGCTTTGACTCTTGGTCTGCTCGCCGTCATGTTGCTGCCGCGCGCGAACTTCTCTCAAGGCGGGCAGATGGAAACTTCACGCGGCGTCGCGGGCGGCGGAATCTCTGTTTCCGGTTGGACCGGAAAAATCGACGCCAAAGAAGAGGCCGCGGGCCTGACTCTCAACAGCGCAAAACTTGCCAAGGAAGGCAATGCGCTGCACGTGGTCACTGGTCCAGCAGTCACCTATTGGAATCCGGCCAACAAAGCCAGCGGCGACTACACCGTTAAAGCGACGTTCAAAGAACCGAAGTACATGAGTCTTAATAGCCATCCTCATCCTTACGGCATCGTGATCGCCGGCAACGATCTCGGCACGGACAAGCAGAGTTACCTGTACTGCGCGGCGTACGGCAATGGCAAATTCATCGTCCGCGGCTTTGGTCCTGAAGCGTTTCAAATGAATGGACGCGGCGCCGAAGATCCGGCGGTCAACAAAGCTGCCGGGCAAGGTGAACCGGTGACGCAGGAGATCGCGCTGTCAGTGAAAGGCGACAAGGTTGAGTGCTCGATCAATAACAAAGTCGTCGCGAGTTACGACAAGTCGGCGTTAGTAACGGCCGGCAAGTTGAAATCAACTGACGGCATCTACGGCCTGCGCTTCGCACACAACACCGAAGCGCTCGTAACCGGCCTGAAAGTAACCAAAAACTAAACCGCACATACCTTGTGGCTTCACTGACGAGCCCCGGCTCCATCGCGTGTCGTATAGAGTTGGGCGCCGGGTATGCGGATGATGGTGTCCAGCAGGTAGCCGTGTGGTCCATCGAGAGAAAGCACCGACACCGGCGAGGGAAGCTCTACTTTCGCTGACAGATCTTCGAAGAGTGGGTCGATGTGTTTGCCACTAACCCCGTCTTTCCAGGTGTAGCTTGCCACGACCGCCAGAACGTAAAGCGGTTGCTCGGCGCCGTCGACAATCTTGCGAACCAGATAGGCTGCCGCGAGGCCGTAAACTTTCGCGAGTTGTGCCTGTAACTGCTGAACTCGACTCTCCTCGAGACCGTGCGGCGCGAATTTATCACTCGCATCAAAATTCGTAGCCTGTTCATGAAAGCGCAGCGCTTTCTTGTAATGCTCCTCCGCGCGCTGCCGATACGTCTCAGCCATTTCGTTGTTGCCCTGTTCGAGGTAGAAACCGGAGATCAGTTCACAAGCCTCGCTGGCGATGCTCGAACTGACGGGGATCGTTCTTTCGAGGTACGCAATCCCGTCGGCGTTTCCCTGTTCGAGTAGTAGACGTCCCAGCGCAAAGTTGGCTGAAACGTGATCCGGAGCTTCGTCGAGAATCGCCTTCATCGTCGGTACCGCTGCTTCGCGGTTTTCAGTTTCAGCAAGAGCAACCACGCGTTCCCATTGCTCTTCGACCGTCAGTGCGCGTGTCTTTGCTTGTTCGTCGAGTTCGGTGAGACGTTTGCGAAGCGTTTTGACCCCGTTGTGGCGTTCGTTCCACGCATCCGAAACGCGCTCGCGCCAGAGACGATTCATGCTCGGTTCGAAGTCGTCCGGTAACTGATTGAGATATCGTGTGGCGGCCGACTCTTTAATCTCATTCGCCTTAACCACTGCCTCAATCAATCGCGTGACCTCTGCGCCGTCTCGCTGAAAACCGATTGCTGCGAGGCGATCGCCGAACGCCGGATGTGTGTCTGCATATCCAGTCGGTTCGCGCAGGGCTTCGAGAAGCCATCGCTGCGCTTTCGTGTGACTGACGGGTTGTTCGTATCCGGTCATCACCTGGGTAAAGGTGTCGCGCGGAATCATCGGCTGATCGTTCGCGCCACGAAAGAACTGGGGCCGGAAATCCTCTATAAACCCGCGTATCTTTGTTTCGCGGCGCGACAGCGCGAGCGCGGTTGTGTCCTTACCGACGAGCTCAACTGAGTACTTGTCGGCTTCGAGTTCTTGTGCGCGCGCCAACACGAACGAATAAGAGTTCATATAAGGCGCGTACCAGTTAAGAAACGGTTCGAACAAAAACGCGGCATAACTGCGTTCCTCGTGAACTCTGATGAGAACCTGATACCACGACGCCCGCGTGCGATAGATCCAACTCTGAAACCACCCGCTATGCTTGCCGGAAAGATGACCCAACTCATGCGCGAGGATCGCGCGAAACTCGTCGGGACTGAACGCGCGCATCAACGGCAAGCCAACGATCAGATAATTGCTCGACCATCCGAACATGCCAAACTGTGGGACCTGAGCGACCGCCGCATTGAATTCATCGTTGACGAGTACGTGGTCTACTTTCGGGCCATTAAGTGTCTTCCTGATTTCGTCGACCAGATCGAACAGTGCCGGAGCTTCGTGTCGTTGCAGCTCTTTTCCGTCCGGCTCATGCGCTGTTATCCAGAGTGATTTCAGCACGAGTCCGGCGAGGACCAGCGGTATCCAAAGGATCTTGAGCAGCACGAAGTTGAGTCTTACGTAGTACAACGTGAAGGCCACCAAAGTCAGCAGCAGGACCACGAGGCCCAGCAGGTAGGCGTAGCCGAGCAAGGCAAGCAGCGCGACGCGAAAGCGATAGAGTTGCGGGTTGGCGGCGGCGAGCGCTTCGAGTGGGCGAATACGGGCGGCTAGTTTATCTTCTTCTTCCATTGGTTGGACTCTTTCGTAAAGCGTGAGACAGTAAGGACCGAACGGGTTTTTGGGCTCCCCGAGCTTACCGTCAACCGCCACTTTTGATCAACTTATGACCATCGGTTTTCTTGTAACCATCGCCGTTTTCCTGGGCCTGCTGTTCTTTCTCATTCGGGAAATCCGTCGTCCGGTGCGAGACTCGAAGTGGGACCACGGGTCGCGTTGGCCCAAACGAATGCGCGTCGTGGTTATCGCGATGCTGTTGTTTGCGGCTGGGGTCGCGATGTGGGCGTTCTTTATCGAGCCGAACCGTCTCGTGACGCGCCAGCAAACGCTCGAGATCGAACATTGGCCCAGCGGACTCTCCGATCTGAAGATCGCAGTGCTGTCGGATATTCACGCCGGTGGACGGTTCATTAACGAACAAAAGTTGCGCTCGATCGTCGAGCGGACGAACCAGTTGCAACCGGACCTGATCGTGATTGCGGGCGACTACATCTCGGGTGGGCGGAACCATCATGAGATGGATCCGGAAACGTTTGCTCCTATCCTGAAAGACTTTCGCGCGCCACTCGGTGTTTACACGGTGCTCGGTAATCACGACTGGTGGTTCAATGGGGAGCGGGTGCGCGTCGCGCTGGAAGCGAATGGTATTAAAGTGTTGGAGAATCAGGCGGCGCGGATAGAAGCGCGCGGCACTGCGTTTTGGCTTGTCGGTCTATCGGATCTTTGGACACGCCCGCAACGGATCAAGCAAACGATCGAAGGCATACCAGAAAGTGAACCGATAATTGCTGTAGCACACAACCCCGATATCTTTCCGCAGTTGCCGCAACGCGTTTCGCTCCTGTTAGCCGGACACACTCACGGCGGACAGGTCCGGTTTCCGATTATCGGCACGGTGGTCCATACCTCGGACTTTGGCGACCACTACGAGGCCGGACACATCTTCGAAAACGGTCATCATCTCTTCGTAACCACCGGCATCGGCACGAGCATCATCCCCGTTCGCTTCCTCGTCCCACCCGAGATTGTGCTGCTGACAGTGAAGTCGAAGTAACGCCACAAAGAAGCACAAGAAGTACAGGGACTGCGCGAACACCTTTGTGCGTTTTTGTGGCTATGAACTGGCTAGACGCGCGGCTTGGGTCAGGAGGTAGTTGCGTTCGGGAAGGCTGCTAGTGCGGGAGGCGGCGGCGCGGTAGTGGACGATCGCTAGGTCATGATTGCCCGCAAGTTCAAAAAGGTGCGCGCGAACCGCATGAAGACGATGGTGATTCGCGACGCGCGAGTCGGCTTCGAGCTCTTCGAGCAGGTCGAGACCTTTCGCCGGTCCATGGACCATCGCGGCCGCGACTGCGTGATTCAAACGAACCATCGGATTGTCAGACATTCGCTTGAGCAGTTCGTAAAGCGCGAGGATCTGCGGCCAGTCAGTATCTTCCGTTCGCACGGCTTCGTCGTGCACGGCCGCAACCGCCGCTTGCAACTGGTACGGTCCAACCGATCCTTTCGGCAGCGCCTCCGAGATGAGCGCGACACCTTCCGTGATCTGTTCCTGGTTCCAGAGCATTCGGTTCTGTTCGGCTAGTGAAACCAAATCGCCATCTGCGGTTGTGCGCGCGAGACGGCGAGCGTCAGTCAATAACATCAACGCCAGCAGACCAGCGACTTCCGTGACGTGGGATTGGCGCTCATGAACCATTCGTGTGAGCCGGATTGCTTCCTGCGAGAGATCTGTGCGGTGCAGATCGGGTCCAGCGCTGCTCGTGTAGCCTTCGTTGAAAATGAGATACAGCACGTGCAGCACAGCACGCAGACGTTCGGTACGCTCCTCAGTGGTCGGTAATTGAAAAGGAATACCGGAAGTTTTGATCGTTTGTTTGGCCCGGCTGATGCGCTGGGCCATAGTGGCTTCCGGAACAAGAAACGCGTGCGCGATCTCGGCGGTGGTCAAACCGCCAACCGCGCGCAGTGTCAGTGCGATGGCGGAAGACGAGGTTAACGACGGGTGACAACACATGAATAGAAGAACCAGTGTGTCGTCTTCCTCGGCCACCACATCGAGATCCAGTTCGAAGATCGGTTCTGAATCCCTCACTAATTGAGTCTCGCGCGAGCGCCGTGCGGAATCGCGGCGAACCTGATCGGCCATACGCCGAAACGCGACCTGCGTCAGCCACGCCCGCGGATTATTCGGCACGCCTTCACGCGGCCACTGAAGCGCCGCCGCGAGCGACGCTTCCTGCACGGCGTCCTCAGCCGCAGGGAAGTCGGGGAACCGGCGGACCACCGTGCCGAGCACTTGCGGCGTCAACTCGCGCAATAGCTGTTCAATCGGTAACATACGCGAACATGTCTACGCCTGACGATTTCAAATCACACGAGATAGCACGCTGGCGGCCGGACCGGCAGAGTCTTGAACGTGACGTCTGGTTAC
>DATNJO010000241.1:0-3613 GCA_035603895.1 Pyrinomonadaceae bacterium | reverse complement strand
CAGACCTGAATCGCCACTGTCGGACTCGAAGGGTCGGGCGCAGCAAGGACGCGCAGCCCGTTGGCCAGCGTCCGATCGGTGTACTTGAGCTGCGGCATCCGCGTTTGCGTGAAGCCGGTCAAGGCGAAAGTTGTAAGTAAACAAATGCTGAGGATTAAGCGGGTCGAAATCAGGAGCATCTGGTTTCTCCGAATTTAGTCGATATCGAGCGGGTTTCGATAAGGCTTGTCTTTATCTTTGTCAGCCCGTTTCATTGCTTCCTGAAACTTCTCTTCGAGAATGCGATCGCGATCTTTCATCGAACTGAGTTCCTGGGCAAAGATCTGTTCGCGCATCTGTTTTTGTTTGTCGAGTCCCTTCACCATCTCGTCAAACGAAGCGACTGGTTTCGCTTTCGCTTCGTGAGAGATCATCGCTCCGGTTTGCGCGTCAATCGTCAGAGTCGCCTCGCAACAGGGACAAAGAATGGTAAATCTTGACGTATCCGCCATTGGGTTAACTCCTCCTCGCAAGGCGAATAGTATAACAGGAGCGCGGGCAGCTCGCCCGCCAGGAGCATAACGTGTGCTCCCAACTGCGGGCGAGCCGCCCGCGCTCCCTGGTGTGAATGTCTGTTTGTTAGTCGAAACTAAACTCTATGGAATAACTTTCTTCACTGCTTTCTTAGTTTCGCTGCCGACTTTCTTCGCGCCTTCGACTGTTTTATCGCCAACTTTCTTGGCGCCACTGACAGTCTTGTCACCGACGTCTTCTGTCTTATCCGCAGCCACGCTGCCTACTTTCTTGGCGCCGCTCACCGTCTTGTCCCCAACGTCTTCGGCCTTATCGGCGGCTTCGCTACCTACCTTCTTGGCGCCGCTGACGGTCTTGTCGCCGACGTCTTCGGCTTTGTCGCCTACCTCCTTAACCGCGTTCTCGCCTTCGGCCGCAACAAAGCCAGCCGCTGAGGCTACTTTGTCACCGGTTGCTTCGAGCACGTTCTCATCGGTCTTTACTTCGCGCTCTTCGCCGCTCGGAGAGACAGCTCTCACGGTGCGACGGCCGTCGCGGGTCGTGACCACGACACGGGAAATTCGCGGATTGTTTTTGAAGGTTCTCGTTTCGGTTCGAACGCCGTTGGCGTCGACGCTGGTGGTGATCTCGGAATTGTCCGGACCGGCGGTCGTCGTGCCGTTAGCGGCGGTGGCGTTGGCGTTCGCTTGGTCATTCGCGTTCGCCGCTTCATTCCTGTTACAGCCAGCCGCAAGTGCGACCAGCATCGCTAGCATTAATACCAAAACTCTCTTATTCACGCTTTCTCTCCTCCTACAATAGGTAAAGCTGTGGTGGAAACCCGCAAGCAACGTGCCAGATGACCAGAAGCCCAAACTCTAACCGCAAAGAGCAAAGTAAGACGGCTCCGTGGTCATCGCCGTTCAGTTACAGTACGGACGGTTGCGCAAATCTGTGTCGTCAGTGTTTCTGCGTGGCTGGTTTTTCATTGACTTTCGCAGTGTTTTACTTTAGAAGCAACACTACACAGGCCGCCGGTTTAGCTTCCGTTCAAGGCTTCTATTTGAGACCGACTCTTGTTCACTAATCAATTACCCCGAGGAGCTTTTGTATGCGCAGACTGCTTTTTGTTGCTATAGGCGCTTTTTTTATTGCTGCCACCGTACTCCCCACACAGCGCACCTTCATCGTGCAAGCCGTGTCAGAAGGTGAACGCCTCGCGATGTACAGCAAGCCCGCAGTGGTTCGCATTATCGACGGAGCGCAAGGTCAGATAACACTGCAACTCCCTGGTTACCAGCCGCAAACATATAACGTCTCGGCAGTTTCGCTTGGCTCAGGTTTCTTCATCAGTTCCAACGGCTACATCGCCACCAACGCGCACGTCGTCTCTTCGACCAAGGACGGCGAAGACAAAGCGAAGCAAGCGTTGTTTTGGCAGATGGTCCAGCAGGTAGCGAAACAACTTGGCCGCGACCCGAGAAGCTTTAACCAGTCCGTCATCCAACAACTCGATCAATACAGCAGCCTGCAAAACTTTCAGCTTTACCACCACGTCATCATTCCCGACGGCAGTGCGTATCCGTTCGAGATCAAGCAGTACGGCGCGCCGACCGGCGAAAGCAACGATCAGGGTAAGGACGTCGCGATCGTTAAGATCGAAGTGAAGAACGCTCCGATTCTCAAACTCGCCGACTCCGAAAAAGTTCAACTTCAGGATCACGTCACAGTCATCGGTTATCCCGGCGCGGCAGACACGTTCAACTCCGGTCTGCTCAGCAGCCGTTCGGCACTCGAAGCCACGATCAACGACGGCAAGATCTCCGCGAAGAAAACGGCCACGAGTGGAGCGCCAATATTGCAGACGAGCACGGCTGCAACGCACGGCAACTCCGGTGGACCAGTCCTGAACGACGCGAATGAAGTTGTTGGCTTGCTGACTTTCCGTGGCGACACTGTTAACAACCAGGAAGTCTCCGGGTTCTCATTCATCGTGCCGTCAAACACGGTGATGGAATACGTGAAGAGCGCCGGCGCCACCAACGAACCAGGATTGACGGACTCAGCCTACCACGAAGGTCTCGACCTTTACTGGAACCAGTACTACTCCTCGGCGATTCCGAAGTTTGAAGAAGTAAAGCGTCTCTTCCCGCAACACTCCGAAGTCGATCGTCTGATTCAAAGCAGCCAACAGTCGAAAGCCGAAGGCAAAGAGAAATCGAGTTTTCCGCTGTGGATCGTCGGCGTGATTCTCGGAGTGCTGTTCGTATTGTTGTTGGTGATCATCATCATCGCGGTGATCGTCGTCATGATGCGCCGGAAGAAGAAACTGCCGAGCGCGCCGGGCGCAGCAGGAATAGGCAAAGGCCATTCGGCGCCGAGTTCATTACCAACACCGACGCCGGCCCACGCACATTCAGCGAATCCGGCGCCACCGAGACCTCCTGCACCATCACCTGCACCGCCACCACCTCCGCCGCCAGCGCCAATTCCTATGCCGATGGGCGGCGATCAGGGAATGACTGTGGACCTCTCGCGCACCGTGGCGATCACAGCCGACATGGATGGTTTCGCAAAGAACTACGGAATGATCCAGTTTGTTTCCGGTCCGCTGTCGGGACAGAAGTTTCAGATCAGGGCTGATGGCGACTACATCGGCCGCGACGGTGGTTCGTCACAGATCGTGATCGGAGATCCGCGCATCTCGAAACGGCATTTGTGGATTGGCGTAAAGAACGGCCGGGTGGTGATTGAAGATCAAAATTCGCGCAACGGTACGTTCGTCAACGATCCGAAGTCGGAGCGCGTCACTGAAGCGCCACTCAACGCGGGCGACACAGTGATCCTCGGCGAATCAGACGTCGCACGTTTCGAGTTCCATAGTTGACCGGATTGCAGAATTAAACAAGCTGATCTTAACTGAGTCAGGCAAACTTAATCTTGTTAGTTTTGTAAATCATGTCAACTGACTTTCGTGCCTTTTGTAACGGCGGAGTCGAACAGCGACACGAGTTTTTCGGCGGGCAGGGGTTTACTGAAAAAGTACCCCTGTATCTCGTCGCAGCGCATTAATTGCAGAAACCGCAACTGTTCCTCTGTTTCCACTCCTTCCGCGACTACT
>DATNJO010000240.1:0-8827 GCA_035603895.1 Pyrinomonadaceae bacterium | reverse complement strand
CCATCGAACTTGACCGAAATTTCGCGCTTGCTTATGCGAGACTGTCAATCAACTACGCTCGTTCTGCGGAAAAAGGGCTCGCCGCTGACGCCGCGCAAAAAGCTTTCGAGCTTCGAGATCGGGTAAGCGAGTGGGAGCGGTTTGATATCTCTATCCGTTATTACCAGTTTGTGACGGGAGAGTGGGACAAGGTAGTTGAGACTGCACAGTTATGGATTAGCACATACCCAAACAAGACACCTCAGCCATACAACGTGCTGGCTTTGAGTTACCTGTATTCCGGCCAGTATCAGAAAGCAATTGAAGTAGTAAATCAGGCGCTGCGACTTCCGCCGACGTTCGTATCAGAGTATGAGAACCTGGGACAAGCGTTTATGAGTCTCAACCGCTTCGCGGAAGCTAACGAGGCTTTCGAGCAAGCGCTCACGCAGAAATTCGACACGATCGCTATTCGTAGAGGTCTCTATGCGCTGGCGTTTATTCTCGGCGATGAGGCAGCGAAGCGGCGGCAACTTGATGCGATTGCCCCGCGGTCAGATGGCTTGGCTCTAAGTTGGCAAGCTGAAACAGCAGCCTTTGCCGGTCAGTTGGAGCGCGCTCACGAGTTGTCTCATCGCGCAGCTAATTTGGGCAAGGCTAAAGAAATGGCCGCGCAATATGCCTCCGAAGAGTTGCTTTGGGATGCGGCTTTCGGCCAGTGCCCGCGAAGCAAAGTCGAGATGGCGCGGATATTCACACTCCCACGCTACCATGCATCGTTCTCAAATCTGGGGCTCGGACTAGCGCTCTGTGGTGAGACGGAGCAGTTGAACCGGCTCATTAATGAAGTGAAGAAACGCCAACCAAAAAACACCTTCGTTAACGATCTATATCTGCCGCTGGTCCAGGCCGCGGGTGAGATCAAGAGCAATAAACCTGCGTTGGCCCTCCAGACGTTGGAGACCACTCGCCAGTATGAGGCACTGGCAGGGTTCTGGACGAGATATTTGCGCGGCCAGGCTTATCTGAGACTTAAGCTCGGCCCGGAAGCTCTCATCGAATTTCAGAAGATCGTCGATCATCGAGGTGAGGACCCGTTGTCTCCTTTGTTTCCACTTGCCTATTTGGGCGTCGCACGTGCAACAGCGCTGACCGGCAATTCGGCCAGGAGTCGCAAGGCGTATGAAGATTTCTTCGCGCTCTGGAAGGATGCAGACGCAAAACTGCCGGTGGTGATCGAAGCGAAAAAGGAATATGCAAACGTTGCAGTGAGATTTTGATCCGTCCATTTTGATTTCGAACCCAAGCCTCTTAATGAGAGCGTCCGCCATCCCCAGCTCAACGTACTCGTGTCTTCTTCGGTACCTATAGACTTGAATGGAAGCACAGCGATTGTTCTCGTGGCAGGGGAACCCAGAAACTGATAGTCGCGGCGCAACGCTTATGGCACCGCAGCCTCACCGACGTGCGTCACGAAGCCGACGATCGTACCTTCGGGTGCCTGCACGTAGGCGACGGTCTGCCCCCACGGCATCACTCGGGGTGGCGTGAGCGCCGTCGCCCCAGCTTCCACGGCTATTTGGAAGGCGGCGGCTACGTCGCGCGTCCAGAACGCGAGTTCGATCCCGCGCACCCGTTTGCTGCGCACGGAGCCGTAGCCGTCCGCGAGCATCAGCATCCCGGCGTCGTGCGATGCGATCGCCACGGCCTGGTCCTCGCCGAGGAGGGCGAATCCGAGATCCGCGTCGTAATACGTCGGCTCCAGGCCGGTCACGCGGCGGTAGAATGCGACCGTCGCGGGCACATCGTTCGCGTAGACCACGGCAGTTGCGAACTTCAACTTCTCGCTCACTCCAATTGGTCCTCCAATGTGCGTGGCCCCGAACGCTCGCGTGAAATTCGCACCACTAAAACGGCATGGCGGTAACGTGAGCGTCAATTGGCCCAATTACTCAGAGGGAGTAGGAGGCATTATCATTTCCGCGCCATCGCGGATCTGTCGCTGGCTTACGTGCGCTTGCTGGAACTTCCAGCGTGAGTCCTCGCCTATCAAGGCGACGATCAACTTCTTCTTCGACGGCTTGCTGCCCAGTTGCTTCGATCATTGCATCCTTCGGCAACCACCTTCTACTGATTAGGAAGTTTAAGCATAAAGGTTCAACAGCCGCTGGAGTTTGTCTTTTTCCTCTTTAAAAAACTCATACGTATAAGACTGTACGGAATCAGCGATATCGTCTACCTCCAGCCGGTGTTCCATCGCTTCAATAACGGTAATGATACGCTCCACATACCATCGAATGTCGGCGCGTTCTTTGGGTAATAGTTCGAAAACCTTACGCAAATCATCAAAAGAACTTTCCAAAAAATCATGCCCTAGCGAAACTACTTTTAGCTCCTCGTACATGTCAATTTTTTCCTGACGGAGCGTTTCCATAGGGCAGTCTTTTAACTCCATGGGAAGGGATGAATCAAATCGATAGTCTGAGCTGTCTGACTTTCTTCGCTGCACAGAGTAATAGTAATGATTTCCGTTAAGACATTCTACGGCGAGCGGATTTCGTACCGTTCCCGCCACTGGCTGAGAATAACAAGTTACTGGCAGCCTAGGTGTCATTCAGCAATCCATAGCTCAATCGAGCAAACGCAAAAAAGAAACCAGGCCGTTCGCCTTCTACATTCTTCCCCGTCGAAAATCGTTCAGGAGGCGGCGGTGATGACTAAAGACGATCGCAAGGTTGCGCTGGTTACGGGCGGATCGGGCGGAATTGGCCGGGTCGTGAGTTTACGTCTCGCAAAGGATGGCTTCAGTGTGGTTCTCCACTATGCGGGAAACGCTGAAAAAGCCGAGCAAGTTGCCAACGAGATCAAGGCCGCCGACGGCCAGACGGTAGTAATCCAGGCGGATGTGTCAAATGAAACTGACGTCGAACGCATGTTCAAACAGATCATTGATACGTTCGGCAGAATCGACGTCGTGGTCCACACAGCCGGCATCATGCCGGTAATGACGATCGCCGAGACTGACCTGACAGTCTTTGACCGCATAATTTCGACCAACCTGCGCGGGACTTTGATTGTATTCAAGCATGCCGCCAAAAACGTGGCGGAAGGCGGACGCATCATGGCTTTCTCAAGCAGCGTGATTGCGAAATCGTTTCCCACATACGGACCTTACATTGCCTCGAAAGCCGGCGTTGAAGGATTGGTCCACGTGCTGACGAATGAATTACGAGGCCGCAACATCACCGTCAACGCCGTGGCGCCGGGTCCGATTCCAACTGAATTATTTCTCAAGGGTAAGTCCGAAGCGCGAATCGACGAGTTTAAAGAAATGTCTCCGCTGGAACGTTTGGGCCAACCCGAAGACATTGCCGGCGTCGTCTCATTTCTGGCGGGCCCCGATGGTGGCTGGGTGAACGGACAGGTCGTACGTGTAAACGGTGGTTTTGCGTGAGGGGGATCATGAATCAAGTTATCATCATTACCGGTGCTTCGAGTGGGTTTGGCGCACTCACCGCTCGTGCGCTGGCTCGAGCAGGTCACACTGTATATGCCAGCATGAGAGAAACGAACGGGCGTAACAAACCACAAGTCGAGGCAGTACAAAAGTATGCTGCTGACGACAACGTCGATCTGCGGGCGATCGAACTCGACGTTTCCTCCGAACAATCCTGCGAAGCAGCAATCAATGAGATCGTCGGACAGCATGGCCGGCTCGACGTCGTGATTCATAACGCGGGCCACATGGTGTTTGGTCCATCAGAGGCGTTTACACCCGAACAACTCGCCGAGCTTTACGACATCAATGTGCTCAGTACACAACGGGTGAATCGTGCCGCGTTGCCTCAATTGCGCAAACAAAGACACGGCTTGGTCGTTTGGGTGTCGAGTAGCAGTTCGGCTGGCGGCACACCGCCCTATCTTGGACCATATTTCGCAGCCAAGGCGGGCATGGATGCTTTGGCCGTAATCTACGCGCGGGAATTAACGCGTTGGGGAATCGAAACTTCAATCATCGTTCCCGGCGCGTTCACGTCGGGCACGAACCATTTCGCGCATTCAGGAAAACCGGCCGATGAGAAACGCGCAGCGGAATACGAAGCGGGACCTTACGCCGGATTCGCTGAAGAGATAATGAAAGGCTTCGCGTCGATTGTGCCGGCGGACGCTGATGTGTCGGCGGTTGCTGACGCCATCGCCAACGTGGTCGACATGCCTTTTGGCAAGCGGCCTTTCCGGGTTCACGTCGACCCATCCAACGACGGCGCAGCAGTGGTCTTTCCGGTGATGGACCGCGTGCGTGCCGAACTTCTTCGACGCATCGGGCTTGAAGATGTTCTTACGCCGCGCGCTTTGCGCAGCGACTCGCAATCTGCGAGTGACTAAGATGAGCGTTGAACGGGGGCACTGACAGCGAGCTTGCGCGGTGCGAAACTCTCGTACTATCTAACTTTCGTGCGACCATTCTAACCCTATCGACTTGAAGCTCGTGAGCTGGCTGGAGTTTGGTTCGGGGGCGGTGGTGATGCGTTACGACCCGAGAAGGTAACATCCGCAGTAATGTGACTTCTATTAGATACCTCCTTTTGTTACAACTTTTTACAATCTAGTTACAGTGTGTGGAGACTTGTAGGTTCAAAGACTCTAGGCTTTGAGAACGAAAAGTTTTTCTCTCAATCCGAAAGGAAAAAAATGCAGCCTACAGTCAATGTTCCTAATACCAAACGACTCAGCGGTCGAGTCGAAGCACTTCTGCCGGCGCTCGTGATCTGTCTTCTTGCGCAAGGGATTGCCATTGCGCAAAATCCTGCGTCGAAGCCCGCTACACCCGCCCCGCAATCAGACGCTCAGAAGGCGTTTGAAAAAATGAAAACCCTGGCTGGTACGTGGCAAGGCACGATTATGGGCATTTCGATCAACGTCACCATTCGCGTCGCATCCAGTGGTACTGCAATTCTGCATGAAGCGAATACGGATAGTGGTGGCCCTCCAAAACATGAGATCACTATGTTCTACGTGGAAGGGGATCGTTTGCTCGCGACCCATTTTTGCGATGCAAATAATCGGGCTCGCTTCGAAGGCAGGATGTCGCCGGACGGAAAGACGAGCGAGTTCAACTTTCTCGATGTCACCGGAAGCACGCGCGGAGGATTGGTGAAGCGTCTGGCGATCACCACAATCGACGCGAACAAACACGTCGTAGAGTTCACTTTTGTTAAGCCAGATGGCAATCCGATTGAGTTGCGCGGCGAATTTGTACGGACAACTCCAGCTTGAACAAGAAGCCATCCGCGAAGGTGGCCTCAATTGTTATGGGGCAGAAGTCTGCCACTCGCGACGCAACAATCCGTAGAAGATCGCGTCCTGGATTTCGCCGTTCACGTGCCAACGCTCGCGAAGAAAACCTTCACGTTGAAAACCCAATCTCTCGAGCGTGCGAATGGAAGCTGCATTGCGAGGATCTACATCTGCTTCGAGCCGGCGCAATTCCATCACGTCAAAAGTATGTGAGACCAACGCCTTGAGCGCTTCGTTCATGTAGCCTTTGCCCCAGTAGGCGCGGCCCATTGCATAACCGAGTTCGGCGCGGCCATTGTCGAGGCTGAGGTTGAAGAGCGTCGTGGTGCCGATGACGATGTTGGAGTCGCGCAAAGCAATTCCCCACTTGAACATTCTTTCGCTCTCGTTGCCTTCGGCGATCTCGCGTTGAAGTGCTGCCGCGGCTTCTCGATCGGCGAGTGGAGCGCTACTCCAGTAGCGCATCACCTGCGGATCGGAAAAGATCTCGTAGAGACTGTCGACGTCGTCTTCGGAAATCCAACGAAGGACCAGGCGCGGCGTGGTGATGATCGGAAGTGTCGTTGAATTCATTTTACTCGCGTTTGATCCACCACGAAGTGTAACGACCGCCCGAGAGATAGTCGACGATGTAGACCATTGGATCAGTGTTCTCGCGTACTTGCTTGCCTTGCAATTCGATTCGTCCACCTTTTACTACAAAAGGGTATGTACCGTAGAGCTTGTTGTTGATCGTGAGTCGAACACTGTAGCGGCCGTCTTCGCGCAATAAGTCGCCGGCTTTGAAATAAGTGTTCGGGTCGCCGCCAGTGGGCTTAAAGTAGAGATCGGCTTTTCCCCAATGTGGCTCAAGCCGCAGCGTTCCGTTGTCTGCCGCGATTACGCGGCCGTCGCGAGCGTTGACGAGCTTCACGTCGTAAGGCACGGAACTCTTATTCTGATGGCCCACTTTGTCCTGGACCCAGGTCGTGAAAGTCAGACTGGATTGCGGATCGTTGCGCTGGTAATAAATGTTTCCGTAGTCGTTCCAAACGCCTTCGATGAAGTAGCGATTTCCCTCCGGGGCATACGGATCGTCACTCTTCATCACCGCAACTGAAAACGGAAACCGGTAAAAGGGTTTGTCTTCGATCGCAAACTCGAGCACATAGTTTCCAGCCGCCAACGGTTTCACCGCTTCATACCCGCCTAACACCTTGTAACGGCTCAATTCCCATAGTCCGCCGATACTCTCTGCATACCAGATGTAAGTGTTGAGCGTCTGGCCGTCAGTAGTTTTTACGATCGTAGAGAGCTTGCCGCCACCATCCGGATCGTAAGGAAAGTTTGACGTGCTCTGTCTGGCGGGCGCCGGTAAGCAGACGGCATACATGCGGCCCATGTTAAGCCGGCCGTCTGTGTAGCCAACGCGGACTTCTTCGAGCAGTTTCCAAAAACTGACACCGGGCGTGCAGGGCTTTTGCGCGGTTGGCGAGTGCGTGTCAGGAGTTTGGAACGACGTAAACACCAGGATCAGACTCAAGACAAATGCGTGTGGATTCATCTCTGACCTCCCGAACTTTTCGCATTATCTGTATAACGTTTTGAACATCCTGGACAAGGGAATTCTTGCTACCTCGTTAGTGGAATCCACGAACTGGTTCACTGAACCGAGCAAATGCTTGATAGCCTTCACCTCTTCATCGGTAAAACTACTAACAATATCGGCAACCAGGTTCGGCGCATCAGGAACTAGATATGGCCGGTTGAAATAATTTGACACTGCTTCAGGTATGGGCCGCGTAAGCTGAAGTGCATTGTGTAACCGCGCAATCATCGCAAAAGCCCTCGCCAAGTGTCCTTCCCTTTCTTTCCATGTCACAGACAAGAGTACGTCTTTGAAGATTGGACTCAGCTCTGGACCACATTGCAAGTTTGAAAACGCAGTCCCAAACCACTTGCTGTAAGGCGCATACTTGCGCTCGATAAGAAAGCAAAGCCTCATCAGGTTCTTAACCTGACGAGCAGCGATGACCATTGAACCTAATTCATCTCCGACGTCTCCACAGCGGCTGACAAACTCACATTCCTCAAAAATCTTTATCCACTGTGCGGCAAGCTGATAGAGCCAGACGTCACGTGGATAGTACTGAAACTTCCGGCGTATCTCTTCGAGTTCGCCAAGGCCGTCATGAAAGACTCGACCACTCGTGACCGCAAGTAATTTATGCTCGGAAAATGACAACCAGTCGGCTGCTGTAAGCGAGTGATAAGGATTACATCCGAGATACCATCCGACAAAACTCTCGATGGTCTCGATGACGATCATGTGGTTGACTGGTCCTCCTTCGGTTTCTTTGGGAAGCCGCACTCCAACTTCATCAGGATCGCCAAAATTCGTTGCGTAACCCCTGAACCGATGAGGCAAGTTATCACTCAGCGCTTTGCGAATCGCGTTCTTGTGTTCTTGATGATGCTCTGGTGAGAGGAAGAGTAGGAATCGTGGTCCCCAATGATGATCCGAAGACTGGACGTCGTCATAACCCAACACCTCCGAGCCCCAACCAATCAAGGCAGCAGAATGCGGGATTTGGGGAAAGACCTTTTCCAGGATTGGCTTCGCCGCTTCCCTATAAAACAGCTCACTGAGTTGCAATCCGGGAATAAAATTCTGCATCGAGAAAAGACCTGGTCTTCTTGCGGGTCAAGAGCGTCAAGCAGAGTACCATTTAAAAATGAGACTTCGTGCAGGTTCGAGTCCTAACTGGGGGAGCACTATTACTTTTTAGATTCCAAGCAGAGGCCGTTCGGATAAAGTGACCTCAAGTCTTGATCATAGGCGCCACTGGTGGACAGCGTCATTGGCTGGGCTTGGACGGGAACCCGTTAGTCATTTTAATTGTTCGAAGTCATCTGGCTTCCAGCTCCCATCAAAAGCGGGATCTTCTGGTCCATAAATGCGGAAGTAGACAAACCAACCTTTTCCAGGGATGGTCTTAATCCATTCCCTCTCTCTCCCTGATGGAGCTTTAGCACCGAAGTACAGAACAATGTCACTCTCCTTCGATGTGTCCTTCAGTTCGAACATCGAACGCAAGGCTGCACGGTTCTGATCGGTGGCGATCTCCGAACGGGTTTCTGCGTCATACACCGTTACGGACCAAAACAGGTGAGCGGGTACGGGTTGGGGAACGCTCAGCTTGTAACTCTTGCCTCCATCAAGATACGCGCCACTGCTATCGCGCACGCCGAGCCAATAAAGTGAGCCCGCTCCCGGCGAACGAGAGAACATTGCCGGAGATTCGATCTGTGCTTGATAGAACCACTTTTCCCGAGCGTAGGTGTCGGTATAGTTCTCGGTTGCAAATATGCCGTTTTCGGGTCGCAATACAGCCCATTCCCATTTGCGATCGGGCCAAACAATGCGCTCAGGTCGTCGATCGGCGAACGACTGCACACGCATTAGTGCATTGGCGGTACGCGCTGCCGTTTCGAGAATCCCTTTCATGCGATCATCAGGCGCGAAGGGGTTGCCTTTGGCGATCCCCAACTCGGCTAACTCTCCATACAT
>DATNJO010000239.1:0-10490 GCA_035603895.1 Pyrinomonadaceae bacterium | reverse complement strand
TCGGTGGCGATCGCGCGGCCGATGCCGCGTGTGCCGCCCGTGACGATCGCTGCTTTACCGGCAAATGACTGATCGGGCAAGTTTGTTGACCTTTCTGGACACTCGACTTCGTGTCACACCGTTGCTTGTATCTTCGTTCGGAGCGGTCTCTAATTAACACAGGTTAATGAGCGAGACCAAACGAGGAATGCCGGAGCGACAAACTCTTCTCAGCTATCTCGACGATTACGAACGGCGTGGGCGCGAGACCGTCTTCGTGCATCATCGCGGCCTGCGCACCGTGCGCTGGTCATACGAACGGCTCGTTCACGAAGCACATGAGTTCGCTCGCGAGTTGAAGACACGTGGCGTTGTTCGCGGCGATCGGGTGCTCTTGACGGGCGAGAACAGCCCCGAGTGGGCGGCAGCTTTTTGGGGTTGTTGTTTAGTTGGGGCGGTTGTCGTTCCGCTCGACAAAGGTAGTACGCAAGAGTTCATTGATTCGGTTGCTAAACAAACCCAAGCAAAACTCATAACGGATCCACTGCTTAATCACATCTCCCGCTTGCGGGACATTCCTTTTTCCCAAAACGTTACGCAAGACGCGCTCGTCGAGATAATTTACACCTCCGGCACCACGTCCGATCCAAAAGGCGTCGTGCTCACACACCAAAATCTGTTGGCTAATCTGCGGCCGCTTGAACGCGAGGTCCGAAAGTACCTGAAGTGGGAACGATTCTTTCACCCGATCCGCTTTCTCAACCTGGTCCCGATGAGCCACGTGTTCGGACAGTTCATGGGCCTGTTTGTTCCTCAGCTAATGGGCGGCGAAGTACATTTCCAGGAATCACTGAACCCGGCGGAGATCGTTCGCACCACGCGCAAGAATCGCATCTCGGTAATCGTGGCCGTGCCGCGCGTGCTCGACGGATTGCGTGAGTGGGTCGAGCGCGATAGTTCGCAAGATTTAGAGCATCAACTCGCGGCGATGGAAAGTCACGGATTCCTGCGGCGCTGGTGGACCTTTCGCAAACTTCACCAGCAGTTCGGTTGGAAGTTCTGGGCGTTTCTCTCCGGCGGCGCAACACTCAGCGAACGCACCGAAGAGTTTTGGCGCCGTCTCGGTTTCGCGGTGTTGCAAGGCTACGGCATGACCGAGACCGCAGCGCTGATCTCCGTGAATCATCCGTTCAAACGAAGCCGCGGCTCGATCGGGCGCTTGATGCCCGGTTATGAAGTGAAGCTCGACGAGTCGGGCGAGATCATGGTCCGTGGCGCGAGTGTTTCGCCGGGTTATTGGACCAGCGAAGGCCACGTGAACGCGCGCAACGGCGAGTGGCTACACACCGGCGACGTCGGCCAACTCGACGCGAACGGAAATCTCTTCTTCAAAGGCCGGCAGAAAGATGTGATCGTCGGCGCTGCCGGATTGAACATCTATCCAGAAGATCTCGAAGCGGCTCTCGATCGCCAACCAGAGATTCGCGCAAGTTGTGTCGTCGCAATCGAAGGCGCGCATGGCAGCGAACCCTTCGCCGCGATCATCCCCCATAACTCTCATTCGGACGTTCCAGCAGCCGTAAAACGCGCCAACGAACAACTTGCCGAATACCAAAAGGTCCGCCAATGGTCCATCTGGCCCGATCCCGACTTCCCGCGCACTTCAACCCACAAGATATTGAAGCGTGAAGTCGCGAATGGTTTAAAATCTTCTTATTCAAATCCGTCAGATGTTTTCTCCTCTGTTGCTCCCGAAACTCATCTCTCCGACTTACAGCTCGACTCACTCGGCCGCGTCGAACTCTTGAGCACACTCGAAGATCGTTACCAAATCTCGCTGGACGAAGCCGCGTTCACTGCGGCGACGACAGTCGGCGATGTGCAGAAGCTCGTGCGTGGTGAGATCGAGGAAACTGTCGTCCCATACCCTTATCCGAACTGGACGCGTTGGCACGTCGTAAAATTAATTCGGTTCGTTCTCTACTACACGATCATTCTCCCTATCACTCACGTAATGAGCCGCATGTCAGTCGCCGGTGCCGAGAACCTCAACCAGATCGCGGGTCCGGCGCTCTTCATCGCCAATCACGTTTCGCTCGCCGATCATGCGCTCATTCTCGCGGGACTTCCCTTTCGCCTGCGACACAAGCTCGCGGTCGCGATGGAAGGAGAACTCCTGCGCAACTGGCTCCACGCACCCGCGGGAACAAGCCTGCCACTGCGTGTGCGTTGGCTCGCGCAATACTTTCTCGTCAACATGTTCTTTCACGTTTTTCCGCTACCCAAAAAGAGCGGCTTTCGCCGGAGCTTCGCCTACGCCGGCGAGTGCATCGATCGCGGCATCTCGGTCCTCGTCTTTCCCGAAGGCACGCGCGCGCCACGCGGTCAAATGCACATGGGCCACTTCAAACCCGGCATCGGCATACTGGCCCAAGCCCTGAACGTCCCCATCATCCCCATCCGCCTCGAAGGTCTCTACGAACTAAAACGCCGCAAACAATACTTCGCCGACCCCGGCATGGTCCGCGTGATTTTCGGCGAACCAATAATCTTCCCCGCCGGTGCAACACCTGCCTCAATCACCGAGGACCTCGAACACCGCTTTACTGGACAGGATTGACAAGGTTTACAAGATATTCCTGAACGAAATTGTCCATCTTGTTAATTCTGTAATCCTGTCAAAATCAGGTACACTCACGCACCTATGCTCGATCTGAACTACGTGCGTGAAAATATTGATAAAGTCCGCGAGGCGTTACAAGCGCGGCGCGCGGACACAACACCGCTCGACCACTTCGCCAAGGCAGATGAAGAACGCCGGCGCGTTATCGCTGAATCCGATCAACTCAACGCCCAACGAAACACCGCGAGCCGAGAAATCGGCGGGTTGATGAAGGAAGGTAAGAAGGAAGAAGCCGAAGCGCGGCGAAACGAAGTCGGAAAGCTAAAAGAACGAATTGCCGAGTTGGACCAACTGCGCTCGCAAACCGAAGCGCGGATGAACGATCTGCTTTCATCCCTGCCCAACATTCCGCACGAAAGCGTTCCGCACGGCGAAAGCGAAGCCGACAACGTCGAAGTGCGCCGCTGGGGAACGCCACCGCAGTTTAGCTTCGAACCAAAAGATCACGTCGATCTCGGCACCGCCCTCGGCATTCTCGATCTCGAACGCGCCGCAAAAATCTCAGCCGCGCGCTTCGCGATCCTGAACGGCGCCGGCGCACGTCTCGAACGCGCCCTGGTCAATTTCATGCTTGACGTGCAAACACGCGAGCACGGCTACAACGAAACACTGCCGCCATTCATCGTTAATCGCGCTTCACTATTCGGCACCGGACAGCTACCAAAGTTTGAAACCGATCTGTTCAAACTTCAGGACGATCGCGATCTTTATCTGATCCCGACAGCCGAAGTGCCAGTCACGAATTATCACCGCGAAGAGATTCTCGACGCCGCACAACTCCCGATGCGTTGGGTCGCTTACACACCGTGCTTTCGTTCCGAAGCCGGCAGCTACGGACGTGACACGCGCGGCGTGATTCGCCAGCACCAGTTCGAAAAAGTCGAACTCGTCAAATACTCTTTGCCGGAAAATTCTTACGAGGAATTGGAAGCTCTCACAAGAGACGCAGAATCAATTCTGCAAAAACTCGGTCTGCACTACCGCGTGGTCACACTCTCAACCGCCGACCTCGGCTTCGGTTCGGCCAAGACTTACGACATCGAAGTGTGGCTACCATCGCAGAACGCGTTTCGTGAGATCTCTTCCTGTTCAAACTACGAAGCGTTTCAAGCGCGGCGCGCGCAGATCCGCTTCCGCCGCGCAGGCGGAGCCAAACCGGAGTTTGTTCATACGCTGAACGGCTCCGGCCTGGCGATTGGACGTACGTGGATTGCGGTGCTGGAAAATTATCAGCAGGAAGACGGATCGGTGGTCGTCCCCGAAGCCTTACAACCCTACATGGACCTCGACCGGATTACTTAACGCGGAGGTCAAACGGCATAACCAGCATCGTGTCGCCGTTCTTCATCCGGTCCATCAACGCCATGTAACGCAGCGCGCGACGCGCGTCTTCCGGTAACGACGCATAGACCATCCGTTGTTGCTCGAGCTTCGTATTGGAATTTTCGCCGCCGCCGGTGAGCAACTGCTGCAAGAACGTCGTCGGGTACGGCAGGATCACACGCTCCACACCTTTGTTAGCGGGAATCTTCGCCAACTCCTTCGCGATGTCGATCGCACGATCGAGTCCACCAAACTCGTCGATCAGACCGCGTTCCTTCGCCTGCCCTCCGGTCCAAACACGACCCTGAGCAATCGAGTCGATATATTGCGGATCTTTCTTGCGGCCCTTCGCGACCTTCGGCACGAAGTCGTTGTAGTAGGTCGTCTTGATCCACTCTTCAAACTTCGCGCGCTCTTCGTCGGAAAACTTTTCCGTCTCGCGAAACATTCCCGCAGTCTTGCCACGCAGCACGTACTCGTTTGAGACTCCGAGCCAATCGTAAAAACCGCGCATGACTGGTTTGCCAGCGACGACACCGATCGATCCGGTAATCGTCGAAGGCTGCGCGATGATCTTGCTCGCGCTCGCGGAGATGTAATAACCACCCGACGCCGCCACGTCACTCATCGAAACAACCACCGGCTTCTTCTTATTCGCTTCATCGACGGCGTGCCAAATGATGTCCGATGCCAAGCCCGAACCGCCCGGACTATCGACGCGCAACACGATCGCCTTGATCGTTTTGTCAGCCGCTGCATCGTTCAACGCCTTCGCCAGCGTGTCCGATCCGATCGACTGATCGCCGGAAGGACTGTTTTGCGAACTGCCGGAACCGATATCACCACTCGCGTAAATCACGGCGATGCGTTCGCCCTGATTCAGTCCCAGCGACTCCGGCGAGACGTCGCGATAATCAGCACCACGCACAGGTGTAAACGTATCCGTGTCTTTGTACCCGAGCTGTTTCTTGATCTGGTTCTCGAGTTCGTCGTGGTACATCGTGTCGTCGATCAGCCCGGCTGCTTTAGCCTGGGTCGCGCTGTACGGCGCGTTGTCGATCAGCGCGCGCACTTCATCGGGAGTCTTTTTTCGTCCCTGCGCGATCGTGTTGATGTAGCGATTATAGAGATCGTCGAGCATCGAATTGATGTACTCGCGATGAGCGTCGGTCATCTGTTTCTGCGTGAACATGTCGCCGGCGCTCTTGTATTTTCCGATCTGATAAATGTCGGGATAGATGCCGAGCTTGTCGAGCGAACCGCGGAAGAACATCACGTCAGCAGCGAGCCCGTTGATGAACAGTTCACCCGGCGGCGGCACGATGATCTTGTCGCACGCGGTCGCGATGTAATACTCCTTGTTCAAGCCAAACTCGATGAAGCCGTACACCTGTTTGCCCGACGAGCGAAAGTCGGTGATCGCGTCGCGAATCTCTTCCGCCTTGCCCCAGCCCACACCTGACATATCGATATCGAGCAGGATCACTTTGATGCGGTTGTCGACTTTGGCTTTCTTGAACTGCATGACGAGTCCGGTCAGCGACTGATCCGGACCACCAAAGAACTTCTTAAACGGATCGTCAGGACTGTAATCGGGCAGCGTGCCACTGACGCGCAGCGCGAGGACGCTGTTGTTGCTGATGGTTGGTTCGCCCTTTCGGAATGCGATCCAAAGTAAGGCAATGCCCAGGATGCCGACCAAAACCAGCACACCCAGAATTCCAACGATAATCAAAGCTGTCTTACGTGTTCCTGACGTTGCCATACGATTGTGTCCTTTGGTGATAGTGATTAGTTGACGTGTGTACGCATTTAGCGCACAAAAGGTTTAGTTACGAACTATCCAACCGCCGCCGACGACCTCGTCTCCACGATAGAAAACAGTCGCCTGGCCGGGCGTGATGGCGCGTTGTGGTTCGTCGAAAACGATACCAGCGCGTTGCAAGGGTAGAGGAGTTATCGTCGCCAGTGCGGCGGTGTGACGATAACGCACGCGAACTTCTGCGCGGACGGGTTCTTTCGGATCGTCAAGCGAGATCCAATTGACGCCGGCCGCAGTGAATTCATTACTCAACAACTCTTCAGCAGACCCCACTTCTACTCGGTTCCGATCCGCATTTATCGAAATGACGTAAAGAGGTCGTTGGTCCGCGATCCCAATTCCCCGTCGCTGCCCAACCGTGTATCGGTGAATGCCCTCGTGCTTTCCAATTACTTTTCCGTCCGTATCAACAATCTCGCCCTCTCCAGGCAAGCGATCGGAAGCATTCTCAGCGTCGAGGTAGCGATCGATGAAGCCGGCGTAATCGCCGTCAGGCACGAAGCAGATCTCCTGGGACTCTTTCTTCTCCGCAACGCCAATCAAGTTATGCTGCCGCGCCGCGTCACGTGCTTCCGGCTTCGACATCTCGCCCAACGGAAACAGCGCGCGCGACAACTGCTCCTGCGTCAGTTCCCAGAGGAAGTACGATTGGTCTTTCTGTTCATTCCGCCCGCGCAATAAGCGATAACGATTTGATGACGGGTCAAATTCAACACGCGCGTAATGTCCGGTCGCGACTTTTTCACAACCCAAACTCACCGCCAGCCGATCCAGCGACGCAAACTTCAATCGGCTGTTGCACGCAACGCACGGAATCGGCGTCTCGCCATTCAAGTAACTCGACACAAACGGTTGCACCACATCGCGCTCGAAGTCGCGCTCGAGATTCAACACGTAAAACGGAAAGCCAAGCTCTTCCGCAACGCGCCGCGCGTCGTAAACGTCGTCCAACGAACAGCAACGAGATGGCAACGGTTCGCCGTTCTCGTCCACATTGATGCCCCGACGCTGATCCCAAAGCTGCATCGTAAAGCCGACGAGTTCGTGACCTTGATCCTTCAGAATTGCCGCAGCCGCGGAAGAATCCACGCCGCCACTCATTGCTACTGCTATTTTCATCCCTTGCACTTTTATCAGCCGTTTTGGCCGCCCCGCTACCGATGTTAAGATAACCAGCCATTTAACCAAAATGCCTGAAAGCGCAATTCAAGACTATCTCGTCGCCACTGAGCCTTATTACCTCCCGGTTGGCCGGGAAATCGAGCTTTTCGAGGCCGCCCATTCCGCGCGTCTGCCCGTGGTTCTCAAGGGCCCGACCGGCTGCGGTAAAACACGTTTTGTCGAACACATGGCGTGGCGTCTCGAACGGCCGCTGATCACTGTCGCGTGTCACGAAGACCTGTCGTCTACCGATCTGGTCGGACGTTTCCTGCTCGAAGGCGAAGAAACGATCTGGCACGATGGTCCACTCACGTCCGCAGTTCGCAACGGCGCGATCTGTTATCTCGACGAAGTGGTCGAGGCGCGCAAGGACACGGTCGTGATCATTCACCCGCTGACCGACCATCGCCGGCGTCTGCCGATTGAAAAGCTGGGCACGATCGTCAACGCGCCCGAAGATTTCATGCTCGTCGTCTCCTACAATCCGGGCTATCAATCGATACTCAAAGACTTGAAGCAGTCAACGCGGCAACGCTTCGTGGCAATCGAGTTTGACTATCCGCCGCCGGAGATGGAAGCCGAGATCGTCGCGCGTGAAGGTGGAGTCGACGAAGGCACCGCGCGCGACCTGGTGTTGATTGGTCAAAAGGTGCGCAACCTGCGCGGGCACGGTTTGGAAGAAGGAGTTTCGACGCGGCTTTTGATCTACGCGGCGCAGTTGATCGCGCTTGGTATCCCTCCTGTCGACGCTGCCGAGGTGGCGATGTCTTCACCGATCACGGATGATCGCGAACTGCAACGCAGCATTCGCGAGATCATCACTACCGTTATTTAGTTTTCCCGAAGGCGCAAAGACGCAAAGTTAAGGCAAACTTCTTTACCGCTTTTCTGTCCTTTGCGCGTTTGCGCCTTTGTGGGGAAAATACTCTTAACCAATGTCTGAAACCAACGAACATGAGTCGCCCCATGAGTCACTCGAGCGGCAGTCGTTCCTCGAACTGACGCGCAGTATCGCCGGTCTGCCGTTGGACCAGGCAGCTGCGGTTCTGGAAACGAGTGCGTCCATCGCGGCGATCTCGTTGCGCGCCGGGATCGAGTTTTTGCGCGCGGCGCCTGCGGCGGCGCACGTCCTGCAACCAGCAGAACTGCGCGTGTGGGGTGAGATGGGCCGCCGGCTCGCGATGAGCGATTACGAAACGTCGATTTCGTTTTTCATCGCTGGAGTTGAAGAACTGCAAGCCGTGCCGCCGGAATTGCTTCCAGCGATCCTCACGTTGTGTACGCGGCAGATGACTCTCTCGACCACGATCGGGAGAGAAACACTTAACTCTGCGCCTCAGTTAGTCGCGAATATTGGCGACACTGCTGTCGTCGCCGCAGTGTTGGAAGTGGCAACGGAGATCGCGCGGCGTTCGGCCAAACACAGCGCCGAGTTTCTTAAAGCGAGCGCGCACGTTTCTGAAGTTTTGAGATCGTTTGCGGATGCTGAGGTCACGTCTGCGGCGTTGTCTTTGGCTGGATCATTCGCGTCGCGCGCAGGTGGAATTGCCGCGGATGCGTGGAGCGCGATTCCCGAAGCACTCGCCGAACTCTCTTCCGCGGATGCGAAACGATTACTCACGAGCGCAAACAATTTTCTCGAACGCGGCGGCGGCGCGGCGTTGCACATTCTGCTGGCAGGCGGCGAAATTCTACGGCGTGCGCCTGAGATTGTTGATGAGTGGATCGAATTGCTGTGGGTCGTGGCCGCGCATGGAAATGCGAGTCTCGTTGCGTTTGTGCGGAGCAGTCCGGGCTTCTTGCGTTTGCTAGGTGCAGACGTGAATCGTTCGGACGCGATCGAACTCTCGCATCGTGTGCTGGCGTTGACGAAAGAGATTGGCGCGATCGATGCGGAGGCCGCGCTGGCAGCTTTTCGATCGAGTTCGCGTGCGTTGCGGACGGTTTCGATCGAGCAGTTTGAAGCGTGGGCGAAGCGCGGGCTTTCGACGGGTCGCGGAGATGCGCGTGCGCGCCGCAGTTATTTTTCGCTCGAAACGCGCGGCAGTTATGAAGCGCTGCACAGCGGAAGCGCGGGACTCCCGCTCGATTCAGTTCAGCACCTGTTGCGCCTGTACGTCGAAGCGCTGACCGGCCGCGAAGTTGAGGTTGCGCCACTCGCCGCCGTGCCGGACGAGGCGCGCATCGGCGACGGCCGCACGATTCATCTGCCGTCGTTGGTGAATGAATTTGGTGACGACGATCTCGACTTCAAACTCTACAAAGTTTTAGCGGCGCACGCTGCGGGACAGATCGAGTTTGGCACTTATGAACGCGGCGGCAAGCTTAACGTAATTCGTCAGGCTATCGCAGAGAGTTATACGAACGCAGACGCGCGTGATGCGTTTGCGATCGCGGATGAGTTGCTACACATCAACGAGCCTCAGACAGACACGGATTTCACAGACAAGAACCCGGATTACCGCGATGTGCTGAAGGTTTTTCCGTTGCCGCAACTCGCGCGTCGCATCTTCGGCACGCTTGAGAACGGGCGCATCGATCGCCGTCTGCGTCACACCTATCGCGGCCTGCGCCGTGATCTCGATCTGGTGCGCGAACATCTCGGACGCACTCGTCCGCTCATGATGGAACTTCCCGCCGCGCTGCTCCCATTCGAATTGCTGTTTCAGGTCACGATGCTCGGCGGCGCACGATTAGACGCGCGCCAGGCTTATCCACAAGTTGTTTCGGAGCTGGAAACTATCGTCAGTGAAACTCTTTCCAACGAAGACGCAACAGTGGCTGACACTTTGATCGCGACCATTCGTGTTTACACTCTGTTCAAGTCCGTAATCCCAACAGACGATTCAGTGCAGCAAGTGGAAGCGCCGGAGGAGCAAACCGAAGGCAACGACGATTCGCCCCTCACCGAGCGAATGAAGCAGCAACAATCGCAACAGATGCCACAGCGGCGCGACGCGCGCGAACTCTTCAATGCGTGGAACGATCCGTCTCCGGAAGGTGATCCTGATGAACTCACGGGCGCGGAAGCGTGGTCCGAAGCGGAGTCTCCGGAGCACGCGCTGGCTGAGGGCGAGGTTGCGTACAACTATGACGAGTGGGATCGCGAGTTGACCGATCATCGCATGGGCTGGTGCCGCGTGGTTGAAAAACGCGTGAAGCATGGCGATCGAACGTTTGTCGAACAGACGAAAGAGAGACACAAAGGCGTCATCTCTTCGATTCGTCACCAGTTTCAGTTGATGAAGCCCGATAATCTCACTCGCGTGGCGAATGAAGTTGATGGCGAAGAGTTTGATCTCAACGCAGTCATTGATTATGTAATTGACCGGCGCGCGGATGGCCAACAGTCCGAAAGGATCTACACGAAACGGCTACGGCGCCGGCGCGACGTAGCGGTTTCGTTCTTGTTGGACCAATCATCGTCGACTGCTCGCACTATCGGCCGCCATCCGTTGCAGCCATACACCAGACCCGGCCGCCGCATCATCGAGATCGAAAAAGAAGGACTCGTGTTGATGA
>DATNJO010000238.1:0-6453 GCA_035603895.1 Pyrinomonadaceae bacterium | reverse complement strand
CCAAACACAGTATCGCCTCGCCTTCACGAAGTACTTTTTCCACTACTGAGCGGCTGATACGAACCGGCTGTTGTGTCTGAGACTTTTTGTCGGTCCCATACGACGCGATCACTTCTTCTGAATTTTCGCCGACGAGAAGTATCGCGCCACGTTCGGCAGGAATCGTGTCCAGAACGATCTCCAGCAATGAACGCTGAAACTGAGTTGAATCGCGAATCGTGCCTAACAACGTGCTGATTCTCAACAGCGCATTCAGATCACGAGCGATACGCGAATCGGCAGGAAGGTTGGCGATGACGGCTGCGGGCCGCAGGTACAGCGCATCCTTTTGCGCAAGACGAATTGTTGAAGGGTTGATCAATTCATCATCGGCAAGTTCAACAAGACTGTCCGGGGCAATGGATTCACTTTCCCGCGACAGGAAAAGAAACCGCACGCTGCCAACCGCGATCTGATCTCCATGACTCAACGACTGCTCTCCGATGGGTACTGCATTGACGAACGTGCCGTTGTAGCTCTCCAAATCGATAAGCTTGAACAACTCCCCTTCTCTTCTGATCAGACAATGCCGTCGCGAGACGGAATGGTCGTTAACACAGATCAAATTCGATGGCTCACGGCCGATCGAGACTTCCGCTTCAGTCAAAGCGAAAGTCGTTCCCTCCGTTGGACCAGAGATAGCGATGAGTCTTGCGTTTGTCGTCATGAGGGGTATCAGTTACGACAGCCTGGAGTGTCGATTATGACATACCTTCTTCGAGCGGTTACTTACAAAACTTAGCAATTCCGCAGTTAAAGCGCGATTTAGTAATGGTACGGCAGTGGCAATGGGAACGGATGTCGCCGGCTGAAACACTCCGGCAGAAGCAAACACCAAATCCCACTACCCAAGGAGAAGAATATGACGACATTAGCAACCACAAACCCGCAGGAAGCCAAAGTAGCCGAGCCAGTGAATTGTGCGTGTCCGCTTCCGGCATACAACGGACGCCTTGTTAAGCACTCACAAAGGCCGGAAATATATCTGATCGTTAACGGGTACAGACGTCACGTGTTAAATGTAGACGTAGTTAATACCCTTTTCGTTACTAACCGAACGGTCAAAGACGAAGACCTCGTTGACCTCATCGCCCAGGGCCCCGACATCGGAACAAGCGCGGGGCTCGTCCAGGGTAACAAATCCGATCCGTGGTATTTTCTGCCCGGTGACAACACAAAGATGTGGATTCGGGACGAGACTACCTTTGCGCAATACCAGTTCCGTAAGGTGAGGCCCGTTGACCAGTCGACGGTAGATCAGATTCCCTCCGGTCCAGACCTTGAGGGTCGCACTGATTAAGACTTCAGCTCACCCTGGCGCCAAAGGCCACGCTGCGATTGCGGCGTGGCCTTGAAGTATGCGTGCCCGCAAAGAAGCACAAGAGGATACCGAACACCCGGAACGAGTCAGCTTCACCCTTCCGTTGGTATTAACCCTCGGAAGAAGTGGACACCAACATGCCAATCGGCGTTAGTAAAGTCGTGACGAAAAAGCCTTTCGTTTCCCCCGAGGAACATTACGTTAGTTATAGGCGGCAACATGGCTGATGCCTTCTTCCAGTTTCCCGGTTTCTTTACACTGAAGCAAAACCCACTCGACTCAATAACCAACACGACGTTGTGACCGGTGATATCGCCTTCTTCCCTCGCGATGAGGTAGTTAGCCGGCCCGAATTCGATCTTGGCGGAGGCCAGTTCTTGAGGAAACGGTTGCTTCGTGTAGTCAGGATCCGGTTGTTCACCGTCGCTGGTGGACAACTCGTCGATCCTCCCCGAGCGAGTGGAATGCGACTCCCACAGTTCTCGAGCGGGGTCCCAAACGAACTCAGTGAAGTACATTAGGTCAGACTCGATAAGGACCTCTGCTTCCGGTGAACCAGGTACGCCATCGCCGCCAGTTTTGATAATCACTGGTGTGTGTTGCCCGCTCATTTCTTTGCTCCTTTCGAGATAAAGGGGTTAGTTGTTTCCTCCCGGCAGGAGTTCGTCTAACTGCTTCCGATAACGCTGGACATCCGGCCTGGAGAGGTAGCTACTGTACTCGCTTGTTCCCAAGGCTTTTTCGAGAGCCGTCAGTAGCCCCGCCGCGCGCGTCGCGTACTCATCAACTCTTGTTTCGTCTTGCTGTTGCCGGCTTGCTTGTGCGGCAATGAGCCAGGCACGCCATTCGGAGTGTCGACTGCCCAAACGAGCAAAAGCTTGCTGAGCCTGCAACGCAGACGTTAAAGCGTTTGCCGCGTCGCCACTCGCCAGCAACACTTCAGCAAGCGCAAGCTGCGAGTTGGAAATGAGCCGCGGAGCCCCCGCGTTCGTCGCGATGTCAAAGGCTTTCTGACATTTCTCTAACCCTGCACGCGATGTACCAGACTGGAATTCGGCCATTCCATAAGTGGAGGAAACCAGGACCGAGAAGTCTTTCTCCTGCACGCCACCAAGCGCTTGAGCTTTCCGGCTTTCGGCGACGGCTTCGCTATAACGAAACTCGCTCAAGGCCATTTGTGCTCTAAAGAGGTGAACCCAGGCGAGCAGTTGCTTATCAATTCCGCCAGTACGGTTGGCAATGTCTGAAGCTTGGGTGAGCGCATCGCGTGCTTCCGCGTAGTGACCCAGTTGCCAAAGCAAACCGCCGCGATTGACAAGATCGTAACCGGCTTTTGGTTCGAGACCCAACGACTTGTTGAGCTTGTAGCTCTCATCAAAATGGTTGAGCGCCTCCGTGAAGCGTTCCTGATGGGCGAGGAGTAGACCGATAGATGCGTGTGCGTGGGCCACTTGGGCCACGTCGTTTACTTGTCCGGCAAGCTGAAGCTGCTCGTTGAAAGATTCGAGTGCGGCGTCGTTGTTTCCCTGCTGCTGATTTGCATAACCGAGCAGCAGCAGTGCCTGCGAAGTCTCCCGGCGGTAGTTTCCCTGTCGATAAAACGCGAGCGCAGGTTCGAGATAACTCAACGCTTTGGTCCAATTGCCCTGTTGGACCAACAAACTGCCAAGTGAGAGCAGCGCCCGGGCCTCCGCGCGCCGTCCTTTGTTTGCTTTCGCGATTTGCAGCGCCTGGTCGAAACGCTTTTCCGCCTCGCTGTATTCGCCACGCAGAAAGAGTGCATTGCCGATGTCGATGAGACCGTTTGTGGTGAGGTTATCCAGTTGTTCGGAACGCGCCAGATCGATCGCTCGCGTCGCATACTGCTCGGCGCGAAGCGTGTCACCGGCGCTGTATGCAACCATCCCCAATTGGAGCAGGATCTTGATCTGCTGTGGCTTGTTGTCGGTCGTCAAACTCAGGTCCAGCGCACGCCGCAACTGCTCCTGTGCTTCAGGCAACTTATCACCGACATTCAGGAACGCGCCGCGTTGAAAGAGAACCTCGGCCATGCCTTCGAGACTGCCGCGAGCGTCGTACAGTGCCTGTGCTTTATCGAAAGCAGCGACGGCTTTTGCGTCTTCCTGCCGCCGGCCGTACAGGCCGCCCAAACGCATGAAGGCAGCAGCAGCTCTATCGTCTCGACGCGTAACTTCTTCGAATGCGCTCACCGCGCGGTTAGCATCTCGCGCCCGCTCGTAGGCACGACCAACGTCAAAATAAGCAGAGGCTTTTTGATCGTCAGGCAGTCGCCGGGCGATCTCTTCAAAGTTCTCAATCGCGCCTTGAAAGTTACGACGGACAGTGGCCGTAATGGCTTGCAGGTGGAGCATGTCGAGCGGAGGCAGTGCGGAGAGATTCGGAACCAGTTCGGTGACTCGCAACAACTCATCCGTTGCTTTTTCTTCATAGTCCAATTCCATCCACGCCTCGGCCAGGCGTGCGTGGGCCAAGGGAAAGTCTTTGTCCGCTTCGATTGCGTGCTCGAATGATTCGGTCGCTTTGAGATAACTACTGTCACGCAGTGCTTCAATTCCCGCCGTGTACAAACGTTTCGCTTCCGGCGAGGGCTCGTGAGCATTCGAGCGCCAGAAGTACATCCATAAGACAGAGACCGATATCAAAAGTGTCAGCGCGGAAAACACCAACACAGCGGTGCGCGCGCCTTTTTGCGACGACGACCAACGTGTGATTGAAGATCGTAAGCGCGCTCCGATCGACCTGGATTTTGAGACCGTGTTGAATTCAACAGGGTTCAAGTCTGCGAGCAGTTCTTCGGCGGTCTGATAGCGAGCTTCTGTCTTCTTGGCGAGCGCTTTGAGTGTGATGCGGTCTAACTCAGGCGGGACGCGAGGGTTGAGTTGCGATGGCGGCGGAGGGTCATCGCGGATCACCTGCGCGACGATCTCGCCCAACGTTTTGCCTGAAAAAGCAGGTGTGCCCGTCAGGCATTCATAAAGCACCGAACCGATGGAAAAGATATCGCTGCGCCTGTCGACAGGCATACCTAGCGCTTGTTCCGGTGAAAGATAAGAAGGAGTGCCGATGATCACACCCTCGAGTGTGTGCGTGACGGACGCGCCTTCTCCGAGCGTTGGTTCGCCATCCGGTTCGGTTTGCTTTGCCAATCCGAAATCGAGCACCTTAACTTCGTTGCGCTGATTGAGCACTACGTTTGAGGGCTTGATGTCGCGATGAACGATCCCGTGGCGGTGCGCTTCAGCAATGGCTTCTGTCACTTGCTTTACGATCCTGATAGCGCGATCTACTGGCAGTGGATCTTCGCGCAGTAACTCGCTGAGGCTGCGCCCATCGATCAACTCCATTACGAGGTAAGGCTGGCCGTCTTCCGTTTCGCCAAAATCGTGTACGGTCGCGATGTGCGGATGATTGAGAACGGAAGCCGCGCGCGCTTCGCGCAGGAACCTGGTCCGGAAATGTCGTTGACCGGGAACGGAAGCAATCTTCAGCGATTTGATCGCGACTCGGCGTCCGAGCAACGTGTCTTCGGCGACGTATACCGTGCCCATTCCTCCCTCGCCGAGTTTGCTGAGAATGCGATAGTGGGAGACAGTCTGGCCGATCACGATCGGGCTCCTTTGAAGGAGTCAAGGATTTAGAGGACGTGAGGGCTCTGAGAACTTCAGCCCCGCGAACCTCGGAGGACAGCCTTCTTGAACCTAAACGCCACTTCTACAATATGAAATAATGTCGGGTAAGAACGAGGCGTGCGATCATTCGTTAGGGTTTGAAGATGAACGACTCATGGTTTGCTCATGCGATCAACTTCGCAACATCAGAAACGTGAATGCGAATTGTATAAGGCGTACCCTATTGCCGCCACTTCCCGCCCAAGGGGTAATCAGTATACCCTCATCACGACTAACCGTTGCTGACTTTCATTGTTAGTAACACACGATAATTAATGGAGGTCCGACACGTTGCAGAAGCCACCGTCCCGGCGGACTTGGCTGATACCCGGATTCGTTGCTGCAATTCTTTTTATCGGCGCAGTTGCGAGTAACTTGATCGCGAGTGATCTCGAAAGCTCACTTAGGCCATATCGCTACTGGGTCTGGCTAGTATTCGCGATCGCGTTCGTAGCGGCAGTAGCAACAGCCATCTACGAGGGTCGCTGGAAACAGCATTCGCCTGTTTCCGACGCAACCGATGAGAGTAATCGCACCGTGTACGCAAACGTCGAACGCAACGTAGCCGTCGATGAAAAGGTAGAAACCAGCCCCCTCGTGATCGGCAACAACACTCTACTCGTCAGCGGGCACTACTGTGACATTATAGGTCACGACAAGATCATCAACATTCAGCAAGTCGTAGATGCTAGCGTCAACGCCCTGCATCAACTTCGCGCGCCAGTAGGTGATTTCGTCGGCCGCAAACAGGAGTTCCAGACTCTAATCGACACATTACGGAGTAAAAACCGAGCTCCCATCAGTGGCATCAACGGCATGGGTGGCATCGGCAAGACCGAGTTTGCCTTGTTTGTTGCTAATTCCCTTTTACCCGATTATGCCGATGCGCAGTTCTTTATCAATCTTCAAGGCACTCACGTCACCCCGCTTTCGCCGCAAGCGGTGATGGCCATCTGTATCCGAGCTTTCCTTGGTCCAGAAGTGAAACTGCCCCAAGACTTGGATCAACTATCGCAACTCTATCGCAGTCAGTTGAGCGGCAAACACGTGCTGCTCGTACTTGACAATGCAGCTAATGAAGATCAGGTGCTTCCGCTATTACCACCCACCGGCTCGGCGCTCCTAGTCACTTCGCGGCAAGTCATGACTCTGCCCGGGATGATGCCACTCACGCTCAATCCTCTGACTGAGAAAGAAGCTCGAGAACTTTTATTGGAGATCGCGCCCCGCGTCAAACCAGGGGTTGACCAGATTGCCAAGCTTTGCGGTTACTTGCCCCTAGCCATTCGCGCGGCCGGTAGCCTACTTGCTATTACGCCTGACTTAGATCCTATTGACTACTCACTCCAACTGAATGATGAGCGCACGCGGCTTGAGCAGATCGGCACCAGAGGTGTAGAGATA
>DATNJO010000237.1:0-3224 GCA_035603895.1 Pyrinomonadaceae bacterium | reverse complement strand
ATACTCTGCGTTGTATTTGTTGTCACCTGTTGCTCGGCGGCGTGGGCCCAATCCGACGACCGCAGTCAATTTGCAGCCGTCACGGGAATGGGTTCCAGCATCAGGTGGGATGTCGCTGGTCCACACGCGGCCGTTACGCTGACTGTTGCTACCCCCGATGGCCAGGTAATCAGTAAAGAGTTCTCAGCCGGAAACTCGCCGGAGTTTCGCCTCGTCGATGCCAACGGCGAGCGGCTTCCCGACGGACAGTATGTTTATGAAATCCGCGTGACTCCGATCATCGGCAAGGAAGTCAAAGACAAACTGAAACTCTCGCGCGAAAAAGGAAACTCCGACGAAGTCCAACGAGACTTCAAGAGGCGCGGCGTACTGCCGTCGCGAGCGCAGGTTCAATCCGGGAGTTTTACAGTTACCAACGGCATGGTGCTCGTTGCCGGCGCGGCTAGCGAAGGCGGACGGCCCGGACGTGCAGCAGTGGATCAACCGGCAGCGCCAACCGCGCCTGCGGCAGCGGCTCCTTCAGGAAGAACTAACTTCAAGATCCTGCGGCATCACCCGAGTTTCATGGTTTTCGACCAAGTCATTCCTGACGACCTGATCGTGCAAGGAAGCGCCTGCGTCGGCCTGGATTGTGTTAACAATGAAAACTTCGGTTTTGACACGATTCGCGTAAAAGAGAACAACACGCGCATTCAGTTCGACGACACCAGTTCGTCGGCCGGTTTTGCAACCAACAACTGGCAAATCCGAGCCAACGACTCCGCCAGTGGCGGCGCCAGTTTTCTCGGCATCGTCGATCAGGGCGCCACCGCAAACTCCGACACAGGCACGATCGTGTTTGCCGTCGATGCGGGCGCAGCTGCTAATTCGCTCCGCGTCGGAAGTAACAGCAAGATCGGTTTGCGAACCGCAACACCAGCGTTGGATATTCACGCAAACACCAGCGACACGCCCGCAATCCGTCTCGAACAGAACAACTCGGGCGGCTTCAGCGCACAAACGTGGGACATTGGCGCCAACGAAGCCAACTTCTTCGTGCGCGACTTAACTGGCGGTTCGCGGCTGTCCTTCCGCATCCGCCCCGGCGCACCGACGAGTTCGATCGATATCGCAGCGAGCGGCAACGTCGGTATCAATAACTCCAGCCCGTCGACCACGTTGGACGTTTCCGGAAACATCGTCCTGGTGGGATCTGAAAGTGGAGCCACCACCAGAACCAGCGGCACAACCAAACTCAGCCGCCTGGCAATGCCGCCATTTACAAGCACCAACACCAACGTGAGCCTGGTAGTAGGAGCCACTACTAACACGGAAAACATCGTCGTGATAGGTGGCGGTGCTTTCGGTCAGTCGGCGGCAACCTCAGTTTCCTTCAACACGGCCGCTACCACCACTACTGACATCGGAACTGAACGCATGCGCATCCTGTCGAATGGCCGCGTAGGCATCGGCACAGCAACGCCGGATCAGTTGTTCTCGGTTAACGGTGATGCAAGCAAAGTCGGTGGTGGATCGTGGCAGTCGTTCTCGGATGCGAGACTGAAGAACATCTCTGGACCATTCAAGAGCGGCTTGAATGCGGTGATGCGGTTGCAGCCGTTGCGCTACGAGTACAAACCAAACAACCCCGTCGGAATCACGCCGAACGGCGAACACATCGGCCTCGCCGCACAGAACGTGCAGCAGGTAATTCCCGAAGCAGTAACAGCGAACGCTCAGGGATACCTGATGGTCAACAACGATCCGATCATCTGGACGATGCTGAACGCTATCAAGGAACAGCAGCAGGAAATCCAGGAACTGAAGCGTGAAGTTCGCCGTCTGCGCGCCAACAACACGCGCCGTCGTCGACGGTAAGCTAATCTCTGTGTTCTTTGTGTCTCTGTGGTTACTTAATTTGTCTACCACAGAGACACGGAGACACAGAGTAAGCCTACTTATCCTGAGACTTGAGTGGGAGCCTGAAGTTGACGATGTCCTGGCAGGGTTTGAACTCGATCTCGATCTTTGCAGCTTCTGCTTCGCGTCGTATCTGCGCGCGTGTTTCGGATTCGTGAGGCAACTGAATCTTCGCTGAGGTTGCTACTGAGTTTTCGTTACCCATTTGGGCCAGAACCCAATAACGTCCCGGAGCAATGTTGTTCAACTCGAACGATCCATTCCGTTCGATCGGCGTCGTGAAGAACCGCAACACATCAATAGCCTTCTCGCGTTCTGCGGGCACCAGGTAGAGAAACGATCCCGCTGGAGTTCGTTCTCCTGACGGCAGGTCATACTGTCCCCGCAAAGTTACGCCACCATGGGCCAGCGCGATCGTCAAACCGGAAAGACGGTCGCCCGTTTTTATATTGGTCCAAACCCGCGTTGCATCGACTTGCTTTGCCTTCGTTGCCGCATTTGGTGGCGGCCCGAAAGTGATCGAGTCGATATACCATTGCCGCACTCTGAGGTTTGGGCCGAAATAGTATGCACCCGGAACCAGATTTCGTAAGAGGAAGTCACCTTTCTCGTCCGGACGTCCCGGCTCAGCCCGCGAGCGGATAAGCTTCGGTACCTGCTTCGCGGCTTCATCATTCTTGTGCAGGGCGAAGACCAGTGTTTCTGTGGATAACGGATTCTCTTTGTTATCGCATTCCGCTACTTTCGTCGCTTCCAACACCACGCGGCCACTCACCACACCTAACAGCTTCGTCGCTAATTGAACTCCGGTAACGTCTGTTCCCTGCACAGTCACTTGCTTGGGTTCTGAGACCGCCATCTCACCCTCCTGACTATACGACTGAGCGAACAGGCTATAGTCGCCGTCGGCTACTCCTTTGAAAACAAAACCGCGTTTATCTTCCGACCGGTAAAACGTCTCGCCATATTGGCTTCCAGCTTCTTCACCGGTAGTCAACATAACTGAGAACCCCCTGTGGGAATCTGCCGGCACCGTTACATCTCCACTAATGACGCGACCGCGCTCGTTGCGATAGCGAATGTCGACATCCGTGACTTCGTCACCCAGCCGCACACTGATCTCAGCGGCGGTTTCGCGATTTGCACCCGGAGCGTAGGTCGGAACGTCAAACCCAAAGACGCTCTCTGAAGAGTTCGATTGATCCGGACCACCGGCGGCAACGACGTACGTTCCCGCCATCAAGCCATAGATGCGGTAGATTCCGCGATCGTCAGTGAATCGTGCCTGTGTGTTGCCTATGTTGACGGCTTGGCCGTCGGGAGTA
>DATNJO010000236.1:0-3324 GCA_035603895.1 Pyrinomonadaceae bacterium | reverse complement strand
CCCTTCGGTTCGCGATGCACGAGCCCGTCGTTCACGAGTTCGCGAAGTTGTTGCGTGAGCACTTTCTGCGAAATACTCGGCATCTCCCGGCGCAACCCAGCGAAGTGTTTCGGTGATTCCGCCAGCCAGTAGAGAATGATCAGCTTCCACTTGCCGCCGATCGCCGCGAGCGCCGCCGTGAGCGGACAGCCGCCGACCGGGTTGGGCCGCGTGCGTTTTGCATGGTTACCTGAAGGTGCGTTCTTGATGGCGCTCATAAGTCAGATTACAGTCGAAACTAAAACGTCTGGAGGTTACGGATGATAGTAGAAGTGCGAAGCTACCGGATCAAGCCCGGACACCGCGAGGAGTTCATCAAATTGTTTGAGAGCCGCGCGATTCCGGGGCAACGCAAGTATGGAATGAAAGTCGTTGGTCCAATGCTCGACGTGGAGAATCCGAACAAGTTTGTTTTTCTGCGCAGTTTTCCGTCGCTTGAAGAACGCGAGCGAATGAAGGATGCGTTTTACGGCGGCGAGCTGTGGAAGAACGAACTTGAAGGTCTCGCGATGCCCTTGCTGGAGAGTTACGACGTCATACTTTGCGAGACTTCGCCCGGCTGCGTATTTGATTGGAAAGACGACTAATGTAACCTATGCAATCATGATCGCTCTCCTGGTACTGCTTTTGGTTGTTTCGGTTCCGGTGCAGACGAACGACCGCATCCGGCAGACGTGGAAAGGCCCGGACATCTCCGCCGCCCGAGAACTATTCAAAGAAGGCACTTCGAAAGCAGTCAATACGGCTGTGGTGAAGTTCACCCCCGCCGGTGATTCGGGAGTTATCAAGTCGCTTGTGGATGCGCTCGGCAACACGCCCGAGGAGCGGGCCTCGCTTAACGAAGTGTTCACGCAGTTCAAACAGGGCTACGAAGCCGAGGCCGCGAAGGCAGGCAAGGCAAACAATCTTGCCGTGACGATGACGTTCTTCATTGTTGCAAACGTTGTCGCCTATCAACAGAGCGACATGCCATCGGATGCCGACACGATCGCGATGTCTCAGGAGATGGAGCAGAGAATGGCGCGGGTCCCGGCGTTTGCCGCGATGTCCAATGCGGAAAAGCACCAAATGAACGACTGGCTCGTCTGTATGGCTGGATTTGCGTTGACTAATTACATGAGTGCGAAACAGAGCAACGATGCGCAGTGGCTCGCGACGATCAAGCAACTCGCCGATCAGTCGTTGCGCCTCACGCTAGGTATCGAAGCGTCGAAGCTGACATTGGCTGGTCCACGAATTACGCTGCAAGGTGATGCTCCGAGTGCGGCTAGCGCAGGCGCAGTCGACAACAAGGTGATTGGCACCTGGACCGCCGCTGCGTCAGCACAGTACGGCGGCATTATGCGTTTGCGTTACATCTTCAACGCCGATGGTACTTACACGTTTAAGGCGGAACGAAGCTCTACATCGCAACGCTGGTGGACCACTGAAGAGAGCGGCACGTTTTCCGTGAACGGCGACTTGTTGATGATTACGCCGAAAGTGAGTAGGGCAACTTTGAGAAATTTGAACGGCGTGGTTCAGGAGACGAAAGCTAATCCGCTGGAGAAGGTGACCTACAAGTGGACCACACACTTCTTCGAAGGTATCGGTGAAACCAATCTCGTGCTCGAACCGCCGCAGGCAACAAATCGCGACGGGGTTCTTGGCAGCAACAGCCGCTTCCCGAAAGCCTACCTCTACACGCAGGGCGACAAACTCGAGTGGCGCTTTTGAGCCACAAGAAGCACAAGAAGCACAAGAGGCACAAGAAGCATGAAAGAGTTTTGCTAACTCATTTATGCCCTTGTGCCTTTTGTGCTTCTTGTGCTTCTTGTGGCCTAACGCTGCGAAGTGGTTGTCGCCATGATCGGCAGCGAGATGTGCGACGCTTGCCGGCCCGAACGATAGATTCGTTGCGTTGCTTTTTGGAAATCGGAATCCTTCGCGTTGAAAATGTTCGGTACGAAGCGCTGTGGGTTGCGATCGATCACCGGAAACCACGTGCTTTGCACCTGCACCATGATGCGATGACCCTTTAAGAACACGTGATCGTTGGCCGGAAATCCGATCTCATAGGGAACAACAGCGCCGGCTGCGATCGGTTCAGGTTTTTCAAAACTATTTCGATACCTGCCGCGCAACACATCGCCGGCAATCATCAACTGAAACCCGCCCATCTTCGGATCCGCTGCGTACTTCTCCGGGTACACGTCAATCACCTTAACGATCCAGTCTGAATCAGTGCCGGTCGTTGCAGCGAAAAGCTTCGCGATGATCTTGCCTGACACGACGACATCCGCGTCGAACGGTTCGGTGGACCACGTCAGCACGTCGGGACGATGATCGACGAAGCGTTGATCTTCGACGAGCCACGTCGTCCAGCCGGAGCGTAATTCAATCGGCCGCTGGCGATACGGAACCGGGTTCGCCGGATCGGAAATGTAACTGTCAAACGCATTCACACCAGCGGGTGGCGGTGTAAACGAGAGCTTTCCGTCCGCGTGAAAATAGAGCGGCCGCGCAGTGGTCGACTTCGGCGGCCACGTGTCGTGCTTTTCCCACTGGTTCAAACCGGTGCGAAACGTCAGTGCTTCAGGAAAGTCCGGCGTACCTTTCCCCTTTAAGTGATAAGCGAGAAAACGCACGAGCACGTTCTGGCGATAATACTCGGAGGTCTTGCTGCCGAAGTCGATCTTGCCGAGTTTCTGGCCGTCGCTGCGCGACCAGCCACCGTGATTCCATGGACCAACCACCAGAAAGTTTTGGTTTTTCGTGTCGTGCTTTTCGAGTAGTTCGTAAATCTTGATCGGGCCGTAGAAGTCTTCCTGATCCCACCAGCCGGCAACATTCAGGATCGGTACGGTCACGCGATTCAGCCACGGCGCGAAGCCCTGTCGTTTCCAGAACGCGTCGTAGTCTGGATGATTCACGAAGTCGTTCCACGTCGGCAGCTTGTTGTGCACTACTTTCGCATTAACGTTCGCCAGCGAGCCAAGCCGCAGATACCAATCGTAAGTGTCGAACGTGTCGATCACCGCGGACGGGTCCGTGATCTCCTTCGACGACTCCATCATGTAGGCGTACTCGAAACCGTAGCTCAAGCGAAACGCGCCGTTGTGATGAAAGTCGTCGCCGATCCACATGTCGGCTGGTGAAGCCTGCTCGACCGCGGCTTTCAACGCCGGATGCGGATCGAGTGTGCCCATCACCGTGAGCCACGCGCCGTAACTCGTTCCGGCCATGCCGGCGCGGCCGTTATTGTTTGGCACGTTCTTCAACAGCCATTCGATCGTGTCGTAGGCG
>DATNJO010000235.1:0-13009 GCA_035603895.1 Pyrinomonadaceae bacterium | reverse complement strand
CGATACTTCGCGCGCATCGCGTCCCAATCCATGCCATGCATCTTCGGATCGTAGAAGCGATACTTCATCGTGCGCCATCCATCGTCGAACATCTCGGCCCATTCTGCCGGACGATTGATCTCAACGCGAACGTTGAAATTGATCCGGCGTCTAACACCGCCAGCCTCCGTTGCGCCACCACGACCGCCTGTACCTGCGGCCGCCGCTGCTGCGGCTGCGGCGCCGGTTCCGAGTGCCGTGACCGGGATCGGCACTGACCAAACGCCGTCGCGTTCGCGGAAGAAGAGCGTGCGGCCATCACGCGAGATGTTCAGACCGGAAATTCCACCACCAAAACCGCCGCCACCGCCTGGACCACCACCGTCACCGTCGTTTGGTGGCTGGCCTGCGGTAAGGCGAGAAAGCCGGCGGCCGTCTTCCTGGATCGAATAGACCACTGGAATGTTTGCCGGGCCGGCGGGTTCCGTGGTGACGAAAACGATCGTGCGGCTGTCAGGCGCGATCGTGTAGTTCAGAATCGGAAACGGCATGCGCGTGATCTGTCGCGTGCGGCGCCTCATTCCTTCCCAATCCATTTTGATTTCTCGTGGCGGACGATTCGCCTGTGGACGAGGCCGTGCTGCCGGAACTTCACCTTCAGCGCCTTCTGCTGAAGGCTGCGCGAACCGTTCGGCTTCGCGCTCTTCCGGATCATCTGGATCTTTGTCCTGGTGCTCGAGCCACATCGAATAGATCTGAACCGAGTTGGCCTGGCTCGTGTTGCCGGTAGCCTCTGTGCGTTGGAAGAAAAGTTTGCGTCCGTCTGGTCCAAACATCGGGCTTCCGTCGTTGTTTGAATCAAACGTGACTCGGTGTGGTTCCTTCTCGGCGCCTGACGAAGCGACCAAATAAATGTCCGTCGTGCGCGCGCTGTCCTGTTTGGAGTAGGCAATCCATTTTCCGTCGGGCGACCAAACGGGCGCGCTGAAAGCACCGTAGCGCGAGGAGTCGAGCTCGACGATTTGTTTCGTCGCAACGGTAACCTTGCGCAGCTTGTCGTCGGACGAAGAAAACGCGATCTCCTTCGAGTCGGGCGACCAGTTACCGCTGAGCTTCAGCGCGTCGATATCCGTGATCTGTTGTGGCGGCGCCGAACCATCCACGGGGACAACATAGATTTCTTCGCGTCCGCTCTGATCCGAAACGTAAGCGAGCCATTTGCCGTCCGGCGAGTAATTCACGTTGCGATCGCGAGCCGGACCATCTGTCACTTGTTTCAGATCGCCTTCTTCAACCGGCGCGGTGAAGATCTCGCCGTGAATCGAAAACGCGATCCGGCGGGAATTTGGCGCGAGATCGTAGTCGTCGGCTTGCGAGCTGAACGATTGAACTTCGCTGAGGTTATCCTGCGTTTCCGCGTCGATGTTCAACGTGATCGGCGTGGCGCGTTTGGAGCTAACGTCGAGTTTCCAGATACCGAAGTCGTGTTCGAAAACGATCGTGCGGCCATCGGCGCTGATCGAAGGCCAACGTACGTCGCCGGCTTTGAACGTCGTGACTTTGTCGGCTTTGCCACCGCCGCCGTTTTCGGAGACGCGATAGATGTTTGTGAGTCCGGCGCCATCGCGATCGCTGACGAAATAAATGTAACCATCATGTCCCCACATGGGCCACGAATCGAGACCGTCGAAGTCAGTCACTTGTGTGAACTTCTTCGCGGCGACGTCCATCACCATGATGTCGCTCTGGTAAGAGCCACGATAGTACTTGCGCCAGTAGACCTGCGACTTCTGGTTGTAAGCGAGCTTCTGACCGTCGGGCGAATAGGAAGCCTGCACGCCCATATCGGTGCCGGCTCTCCACGGCATTCCGCCTTCGGTGCTGACGAGATAAAGCTGCGGCATGAAGTCTTCGCCACGATTACTCGAGAAGAGAACCGAGCGCGAGTCAGCGGACCATCCGAGCACTGTGTCGTCAGCGGAGTGCGCGGTTAGCTGTTTCGCCTGGCCACCGCCCGCAGGAATCAGGAACACGTCGAGATTTCCGTTACGGTCACTCGAGAACGCGATCCACTTGCCGTCGGGCGAGAAACGTCCGTAAACGTCTCGGGCGCGATTGACCGTCAGCCGTTGCACGTTCTGACCGTTTTCGTCGGCGGTCCATATATCGGCGAGATACGTGAAGACTACGCGGCCGTTATGATAATGCGGGTAGCGAACAAGCCGCGCTTCGCGGCCGAACGCCGAGATGGCGGCACTGAGAAGTAGTGCTGCTGCGAAAAGAGAGATTGTCTTTTTCATGGCTCCTGACCTGCGCTAAATTCGGAATGGAAATTACGTGGAAGTGGGTGGAATTATACGCGCGAAACTTGCGAATTGAGAAGGCGAATTGGCATGATTGCGTGCGTGACGTCAATTCGTTGTCGAAAGATGGGCGCTGCCGATGTGCAGGACGCGTTTCACATGCTGAGCGATTTTCTCAGCGCGGACGAACACTACCTCGCGAGCAGCCAGGCTTACGGCGATCTCGGACTCAAAGGTCTGAACGATGCGCTCGACCTGTTTTTAGAACATCCCGAACTCGGTTTTGTGTGGATGGCTTACGACGAACAGGGCTGCGCCGGAGTCTGTGTCGTGTGCTATGCGATCTCGACGTCGATGGGATCGGTTGTGGCGAAGCTCGACGACGTTTCGGTTAAAGCAGATCGCCGCGGCGCCGGCATCGGAACCGCGCTGCTGGATCAACTGAAAGAGCAGTTAAGAAAAGAATCCGTGACACGGATCGACGTCGCGGTTCATCTCGAAAACCCGCAAGCAAAACACTTCTACGAGAAAGCCGGTTTCGTCGCACTCAATGAAGAGCGCTTGTGTTGCGTGATCTAGCTAGAGCTGCGAAATTTCCTCGAAGTACTTCGCAAACGCCACCATTCCACCTGACGCCTGCTGCCAGTCGAAGTTCTCGTTCGGCGCGTGATAACCATGCTCGGGTAGCGACAGACCAAGAAACAGCACCGGGCACTTCAAGACTTTTTCGATACTCGTCATCGCGCCAATCGTTCCACCATCACGCACAAACACCGCGTCGCGATTGAACGCAAACTTCACCGAGCGTTTTAACGCTTCCGGCAGTGGCCCCTCAAGCACCGTGCGAAACGCCGGCGCGCCGTGTTCGAACTGAATCTTCACGTCCGGATTTCTTTCTTTCACCGCCGCCGCGATCAGCTTCCGTAATTTTTTCACATCCTGCCCCGGCACAAGGCGGCACGACCCTTTCACTTCCGCACGCGGCGGCACGATCGATTTCAATCCCGGTCCCTGGTAACCACCAACCACACCGTGAATCTCAAACGTCGGCATTCCCCAAATGCGCTTCATCACTTCAAGCGGGACTTCCGTGCGCATTTTCTTCAAGTGGTGCGCTTTCTTGTAAGCGCTGACCGAGAAACCGCAGTTGGCCCAGTCCTGGAGTTCTTTTTTCGACGGCGGAATCACATCGTCGTAGAAGCCTTTGATTTTTACTTTGCCGGTGCGCACGTCGTAGAGATCGGTGACGAGTTGCATCAACTCAGCGATCGGATTGCGAGACGCGCCGCCGGTTTCGCCGGAGTGCGTGTCGGTCATTGCGGTTTCGAGCGTGAGGATGAAACCAAGCAGACCACGCAATCCCGCCGAACTCGCCGGCCGATTGCGCGAGACCCAAACCGTGTCGGAAACCACCACCGAATCCGTGCGCAGATCTTTCGCGGCTTTGGAAATGATCGTTTCGAAATTCGGCGAACCGATCTCCTCTTCAAACTCCCACAGGAAACGGATGTTGACCGGAACGTCTGCCTCAATCGCTGCGCGCGCGCCAAACAGCGCGGTCAACGCGGGACCTTTGTCGTCGGTCGTGCCGCGTCCGAAATAGCTGTCGCCTTTTTTGGTGAATACAAACGGTTCAGTGTCCCACGGCTCGGTTTCTTTCGAAGCGGGTTGCACGTCAATGTGGTTGTAAACAGTTACTGTCGGACGGCCGCTGTTGCTGCCAAACACCCCATGAACAACCGGATTTCCCTTGTCCGCGCGGTAAACTTCGGCTTTGCCGCCAAACTGTTCGAGAGTTTCAACCGTCAGCTCAACGCCTTTTTTGATGTCGTTCAGGTGGTTTGGATCGACGGAAACAGTCGGCGTTTCGACAAAACGACGTAGAAGTGATTCATATTCCTCCCGATGTTCGTTCGCAAAAGACACAAGATTCTCCCGCTTCAATGTAGTTGGCATCAACTTCCTCCGGCGAATTGTCGTTTAGAGCTTAGGGCCAATAATACATGAGTATGGGAGATTCGCGGGCGACGAAAATCCGCCTCGTGGCATCTACAAAAGCTCAGGCTCTTCGTGTTATTCTGGCGTCCCCAGGTTTCCGCCCGAAACCCGGCCCCAAAGCATTGTCGATTGCCAATTGCCGATTGCCGATTGGAAAGCGACGAAACATCAAAAATCGGAAATTGGCAATCGACAATTGGAAATTGTAGGAGGGTTGCGTGAGAAAAAGCTTTTTTGCCCCGGGGATTCTCTTCCTTATTTTCGCCTTAACAGTTCCCGCATTCATTCTCGGCCAGCAGAGCAGGTCAGCCAGGCGGGCAACACCGCCAGAGCGAACTGCGACTACCAGTCCTGCACCAGGTAAGGGTGTGGTGACAAGTCCGATGATCAGAAGCGATCTGTCGGAAGCTTTGAGCGTGATTCAGGCCAATCACATCGACGGCAAAAAGCTCAACTACAACGATATCTTCAAATCTTCGATCAGCAGTATGTTGAGTGTGCTCGATCCCCACTCGACTTACTTCGACCCAGCCGAATATGCGTCCTTCCGCACCGAACAACGTTCGGAATACTTCGGCATCGGCGCCACCATCGAAGATCTTCGCGAAGGCACTGACGTCAATACGTACATTCGCGCCACCTTCCCGGAATCGCCCGCACATCGCGCCGGACTACGGTACGGCGATCGCATTACCGCGGTCGATGGGCAGTCGATGGCCGGCAAGACTTATCCGGAAGTGCGAAAGTTTCTTTTGGGCGCGCGCGGAACCACGGTGAAAGTCACCGTCGAGCATCCGGCAACTCGTCAACAGGAAACAGTAAACATCGTGCGCGATGCTGTGTCGCTGCCTTCGATCGCCCAGGCTTACATGCTTCGTCAGGGTGTCGGCTATGTGGCAATGACCGGCGGTTTCAATCTGACAACCGACGACGAGTTTGGCGACGCGCTGAGAACGCTGCACAGCAAGGGTATGAACATGCTGGTGCTCGATCTGCGCGGCAATCGTGGCGGCCTGCTGATTCAGGCAGTGCGCGTCGCAAACAGGTTTCTCCAGCGCGGACAGATGATCGTCACGCAGAAAGGCCGCTTCCGCGACAGTTCGCAGGTTTATCCGGCGATGAATGAGAACCCGGACGGCGTGCCGCTGGTCGTGCTCGTTAATGGCGAGACGGCTTCCGCCGCGGAGATCGTCGCGGGCGCGCTTCAGGATCACGATCGCGCGCTAATCGTTGGTGAGACGACTTTCGGTAAAGGTCTCGTGCAATTTCCGTTTCAACTGGACTACGAATCAGCACTCCTGCTGACGATCGCCAAGTACTACACGCCGTCGGGCCGCCTGATTCAGCGCGACTATTCCAACGGTGGAAATTACGACTACTACTTCCGTGGCGGTCTCGCAGCCGACAAGACCGCTCAGACAACGACGCCGACCGGTCCCGAAAGTCACACGGACATGGGCCGCGCGGTTTATGGCGGTGGCGGTATCGCGCCGGATGAAACCGTGAAGCCGGGCCTGATTAGCGCTGGCGAGCGTCATCTGCGCGACGTTCTGTTTGCCTTTTCACTCGAACTCACGGCTGGAAGAGTTCCGGCGTTCAGCCAGTACAAGGTTCAGCAAGCGATTGAGTTCGATCACGATCTCGTGGATGAGGATTATCCGGTTACTGACGCGCTCTTCCGCGAGCTGAAAGCGTTTGCCGCGAAGAAACCGATCTTCAAAGTGACGCCGGATCAGCTCGACAAGTCGCGTTCGTTTGCGGAAAGACAGTTGCGCTACAACGTGCTGTCGGCGGCTTATGGGTTTCGCACGGCCACGCAGGTTTTCAACGATGCCGATCCGCAGATCGCGAAGGCCGTTGATGCGATGCCACGCGCTCGCGAACTCGCGTTGGCTGCGAGCCGCGCGCGTGCCCGCGGGTAAGTGCTGATCATAGTTAATAACGTCGCGGCTAAGGCGCGACAATCCTGGCCGAAGATTAAAACTCAACTCGACGCTGCGGGCGTCGATTACAAAGTCCACCATACCAATCAAAAGGGCGACGCTACGGTTCAAACGAGCGTCGCCCTTAAATCCGGGACGCAACTCATTGTTGTTGTCGGGGGCGATGGTACGTTGAGCGAAGCCGCGCAAGGCTTTTTTGAGTTCAACGACGATCTGGAAGTTCCGGCTGCTGCGATTAATCCGGAAGCGACGCTGGCGGTGTTGCCCGCCGGTACCGGAGACGACTTTGCGCGGGGATTGCGGCGCAAGCGAGCGCCACTGCAAGACTGGATTGATACGCTGCTAGCTTACAGTCGTGGTGAGGTAAGGCCGCGGCAGATCGATGTGCTCTACGGACGTTGTGATGGTTTGCAGACGCCGTTCATCTGTTTGAATGCGTCGACGATGGGGATTGGCGGTGAGACTGCCAGTCGCGTAGCTGCGCAGGGCGGTTTTATGCGGCGGTTCTCGGGTGAGTTTCGCTTTGTTTTTGCGGCCGTAGGCGCGTTGGCCGCGTGGCGTGAACGGCGCGTTCGCGTCACGGTCGACGATCGCTTGGTGGCTGATAGACCGATGAATCTCGTCGGCGTGGCCAACGGTCTCTACGCCGGTGGTGGAATGATGTTTTCGACCGAGGCGCGCATTGACGACGGCAAGCTCGACGTGGTCACCGCTTCGGGGTTGAATCGTAAGAACGTCGTGACCGAGCTTTCTCGCATACACACGGGCGGCCACCTGAACAATCCGAAGGTCTCGCTAACGCAGGGCGCACGCGCGCGGATCGAGACGTTGCTGCTTCAGGATGCGATGTTGTTGGAGGCTGATGGAAACCTCAGAGGCGTGACGCCAGTTGAGTTTCAAGTAATGCCGGGCGCCTTACGATTCCTGATTTAGCCACAGACAAACACGGACAACACGGACTGTTTACTCATTTACAGCGTCCGTGTTCGTTCGTGTTTGTCTGTGGCTAATTTTCCATGGCGGCGATTTTTGCAAGGCGGCGGCGATGGCGTTCTTCACCTGTAAATCTCGCTGCGACAAACGAACGCACTATATCAAGTGCCAGCTCGACTCCTGTCACGCGCGCGCCGAGACACAGCACGTTACAATCGTCGTGTTCGCGCGACTGGTGCGCGGAGTACGTATCACCGCAGAGTCCCGCGCGGATCCCGCGCAATTTGTTCGCCGCCACCGCCGCACCGACACCGCTGCCACAGATCAAAATTCCAATCTCCACAGCGCCGTTTTGCACGGCCTCGGCAACCTGTTTTGCGTAATCCGGATAATCGTCAGGAACGGAGCCATCGTGCGTGCCGAAATCGGTGATCTCGTGTCCCGCCTGCCGCAGTTCTTCAATCACCCGCTCGTTAAGCGGATACCCACCATGATCTGCTCCAACTGCAATTCGCATATTACAAAAGCTCGCGAGCGTGTTTCAGCACGTTCTCAATATTGAATCCCAATTCCCGCAACGCAACTTCACCCGGTGCCGATCCACCAAATCGATTCAAGCAGATCATCGCGCCGCTCGGGCCAACGTACCGATCCCATCCCTGGCAAACTCCTGCTTCAATCGAGAGCCGTGCGGTTACACTCGGCGGCAAAACCTCGTCGCGATACTCTTTCGACTGCTCTTCAAACAACTCCCAACACGGCAACGATACGACGCGCGTTGGCGAACCTTCCATTTGCAACGTCTCACGCGCTTCCAGCGCGAGCGAGACTTCCGAACCGGTCGCGATCAAAATCAGTTTTGGCTCAGTGACATCGCCGTCGGCAGTTTCCGCTTCCGCCAGCACGTATCCACCGCGACGCAAACCATCTGCCGATGCAAACCGCTGACGATCGATCACCGCCACCTTCTGACGCGTCAGCGCCAACGCGGTCGGTGCTTGCCGCCGCAAGATCGCGATGCGCCACGCTTCGCTCACTTCCGCTGGATCCGCGGGACGAATCACAAACAGATGCGGAATCGTGCGCAACGCCGCGAGATGTTCGACTGATTGATGCGTTGGACCATCTTCGCCAAGCCCGATCGAGTCGTGCGTGAAGACGTAGACGACCTGCACTTCCGACAGCGCCGCCAAACGAATCGCCGGTCGCATGTAATCCGAGAACGTCAGAAACGTTCCGCCAAACGGAATCAGACCGCCGTTCAACGACATTCCCGTCAACGCAGAACCCATCGCATGTTCGCGCACGCCGAAATGCAGAATGCGGCCGTCGTAAGCGCCGGCCTCGAAACTGTGACTGTCCTTGATGTCGGTGTTGTTTGAAACGCCGAGGTCCGCCGAGCCGCCGATCAACTGCGGCAACACGGGCGCGAGCGCGTTGATAACTTCGCCGCTCGCCACGCGCGTCGCGATTTCTTTCGTGTTTTCAAACTTCGGTAAGTGATCTTCCCAACCCGCAGGCAATTCCGGGCTCATCGTCGTGCGCCAAAGTTTCGCTTCCTCAGGATGCGTCTGTTCGTAACGTTCAACCAACGCGTTCCATTCGGATTCCAACTGCTCGCCGCGCGCGACTGCTTCACGGTAATGCGCCAGCGCCTCATCGGGAATGTAGAACTGTTTATCTTCCGGCCACTTCAGATGCCGTTTCGCTTCACGCACTGCGTCTTCGCCCGGCGGATCGCTGTGCGCCTTGCGCGTGCCCTGCGTCGGCATGCCGTAGCCGATCACCGTTTTGACTGCGATCAGGCTAGGACGATTGTCCGCTTGTGCCGCGCGTATAGCTGCTTCAATTTCGCTGAGATTGTTGCCGTCGGGGACCGTGATCGTGTGCCAACCGTAAGCGTCGAAACGTTCGGTGACTCTTTCGCTGAAAGCGAGATTGGTGAAACCCTCGATCGTGACGTTGTTGTCGTCGTAGAGATAGATCAGCTTGCCGAGCTTCAGATGGCCCGCGAGTGACGCTGCTTCCGATGCGACGCCTTCCATCAAATCGCCGTCGGAGACAATCGCATAAACGTAATGATCTATTAGCGGAAAACCATCTTTGTTGAAACGCGCGCCGAGGTGAGCGGCGCCCATCGCCATGCCGACGCCATTTGCGAACCCCTGGCCCAATGGACCAGTGGTGATCTCCACGCCCGGCGTCAATCCGTACTCCGGATGACCCGGCGTCTTCGAACCCCACTGCCGAAAGTTCTTCAACTCCTCGAGCGGCAGATCGTAGCCGGTCAAGTGCAGCAACGAGTAGATCAACATCGAACCGTGACCGGCGGAAAGTAAGAACCGATCGCGATTGTCCCACTTCGGGTTCTTCGGGTTGTGACGCAGAAACCGCGTCCAGAGAACGTAAGCCATCGTCGCGGCGCCCAGTGGCAATCCCGGATGGCCCGACTTGGCTTTCTGAACAGCGTCGAGCGTCAACGCGCGAATGGTGTTGATGCAGAGTTGATCGAGTTCGGGGTTGGTGTTGGAGTTTTCTTTCGGCAAAGGTGCGCTCATTAGTTACGGTGTCCTGGTTAGTTTCGAGATTGCTCTGTGTCTCTGCGTCTCTGTGGTTTGTTAAGAACCACCGAGGCACAGAGACACGGAGTTTCAAGCTTCAAACAATCGTTCGTACAACTCCTGCTGCCGTGCGAGACCCTCGCGATAGCGCGCGTGACGCTGCATGTCGGGTTCGAAAACCTCGTCGATTGAAACCGGAACTGCATCGAGGTTTACTATTTTGCCCACCGCTTCCAGCGCAAGCAAGGCAGCCCCGCGGATCGAGGCTTCCGGCGTGCCGCCAAACATCACCGGACGCCCTAAAACGTCGGCAATGATTTGTAGCCAAACGGGCGACGAACGCAACGCATTGCCCGTCGCGATGATGTTCGCGCCGGGCGCGATCTCGTCGAGTGCTTCTGAGATCAGTGCGAAACGATAAGCAATGGATTCGAGTGCGGCGCGAATGATTTCGGCCGTGGTTGTTTGTTGGCGCAAGCCGAAGATACCGCCGCGCGCTTCGGTGGACCAGCCGGTGCTGCGTTCGCCTGACCAGAATGGGAGGATTGTTAGACCATGTGCGTCGGGTTCGAGTGCAGCGAGTTGTTGGTGCAGATCGGTTCCTGTGTTCAGTGATTGGACCATCCACTGCAACAACCCGCCACCGTCGGACAGTGCGCCGCCCACAACGACACGCTCGCGAGAAGCGCGGTAACTCCAAAGTGAAGGTGGTAATTTTGCCGGTGGTTTGCCGGCATACGAAACGCGCATCGCACCGGAAGTACCGATCATCAACGCGATGTTCTCTTTCGTGGTGCAACCACCGCCGATGTTATTGGCCGCGCCGTCGCCGGTAACGAAGAGTTCTTTATCCGTGACGATCTGTGGAAAGAGATTTTTAGAAACTCCAAGCGCTTCGACAAGATCAAAATACCAATCGCACGCCCGCTGATCGAAGAGCCCCGTAGCGGAAGCCATCGAAACACTCGCCGCCGTTTTCCCAAACAACCGCAAACACAAGTACTCTGCAAACCCAAGCCATTGCCGCGTCGCATTGAACCTTTCCGGATGCTCGGTCTTCAGCCAGCGCAACTTCGCCGGCCAGTAACTCGGATGAAAGCGACAACCAGTGCGCGCGTGAATAGCAAGTTCGTCAAACTCCGCTCGCAACTCTTTCGCAGCCTGCACCGCCCGCGTGTTCGCCCACGTCAGCAACGGCGTCGTCGGTGCACCGTTTTCATCAACACCCATCAAGCTGTGCCAAAACGCCGAGATGGCAGTCGCTTCAACTCGCACCTGACCAAACCGCGCCAACAACTCGTCAACGGTCTGCTTTACTTCGTCAACCAACGCATCCGGATCGAGCTCCGCGAAACCACTAAGCTCACGCCGCGTCACCGCCTGCGCGCCTTCGATCTGATTACCATCTTCAGCAAACAGCGCCGCACGAACACCCGACGTGCCAACGTCGAGGCTCAACACCGCTGGGTGCAGTCCGTGCATCATCTGTGCAATCCGTGGCTCATCTTTGTAGAATGCTGCAACCTGATGCGATCAAATCCGTTGCGCTGGTTGCTTCTAGCCGGCGCCATTCACATTACACTAACACTCGCCATTTTTCTCGCCGGACATTTTCAACTGCTACCCAACGTCTTCGATCAGCACGGCACGGGTCTGTCGTTCGCGATCGACGGCGACAGCTACCGCAACATCGCAAGCCAGTTGGCGACGCAATTGCAGACGCACGGCCTCTCGGCCTGGATTGCGTTCAAAGCCCCGCTACACTCCCGTCTTTACTCGATCTCGTTCGCCACGATCGGAAGATTGCTCGGTCACAACGTCCTCGCGGCCGAGCCACTGAATCTTGTTTACTACCTCGGTATTCTTTGCTGCGTCTATCTTCTCGGCCGCGAAATATTCAACACCCGAACAGGGTGGGTCGCTGCGGCAATCGTTGCTGTCTGGCCGTCGTTTCTGTTGCACTCAACCCAATTCATCCGAGACTCGCTCTCGATCTTCTGCTTGCTCGCATTGCTGCTGGTGTTGACGCTTGTGTTGCGTCGCGAATTTACGTGGCGCGCGTCCGCAAGCGCTGGTCTGGCGGGCGCGGTGCTCGTCACGTTGTTCTGGATCCTGCGCGGAAACATGTGGAACGTCGTCGTCTTCGCGATCGGTCTCACGATCTTGTTGCTGTCGTGGCGAATGCTCCGGGCGCGCAAATTTTTGCCGGCGAACGTAATCACGATCGTAGTGGTGCTCTTCGTGATGCTCGTGGTTCCTTCGCGCTTTGAAAGCACGGCGCTCCCCGGCGTTCGGCCACCTGCTACGCCGCTCGCCATTCCCTCGTCTACTCAAGCCGCGCCAACGGAAGGCGTGTTCGCGCGCGTGCTCAGGCAAATCGGACAACGCCGCGTCGGCTTTCGCAACTACCGCGCTCAGGAATCAAACATCGACGAGGACGTCCACCTCCTGAGTGCCGGCGACGTGTTGAGGTATATTCCGCGGGCCACGGTGATCGGGTTCTTTGCGCCGTTTCCACGCATGTGGGTGCAAGCCGGAAGTTTCGGTTTAGCTGGCAGGCTGCTGAGTGGCGCGGAAACGCTGGTGATGTACTTTCTTTACGTCGCGGCTGCTGTTTGCCTGTGGCGCAATCGAAGACGAATCGAGATGTGGCTGCTGTTTCTGGTTGCCACGATGGGCACGATAGGTTTGGGACTGGTTGTGGTAAACGCGGGCGCACTTTACCGACTGCGTTACGTGTTCTGGATCATGTTCATCATCATGGCAGCGGAGACGCTGGTTCACTTCACGATCTTGCGAACCAGCGCGACGAAGTCGTGAATGTCTTCTTCGGTCGTGTCGAACGACGCCATGAACCGGCACTCCGAGATCTCTTCGGTCCAAACGTAGAAAAAATATTTCTTCTGTAGCGCCGGGATGTGCTTCTCCGGAATGATGGCAAACACACCGTTGGATTCAACCGGCTGTGTGAGCTTTATTCCCGGCACCTTTTCGAGCTCGCTTCCCAACAGGCGCGCCATTCGATTCGCGTGCTCCGCACTGCGCCGCCACAAATCGCCCGACAGCAAGGCTTCGAATTGCGCGGAGATGAAACGCATCTTCGACGGCAGGTGCATGCCTTGTTTGCGGACGTACTTGAAATTGTCGCCGAGTTTCTTGTTCAGGAAGACGACGGCTTCGCCGTACATCATGCCGTTCTTCGCGCCGCCGAATGAAAGCACGTCGACACCGCAGTCGACCGTGATCTCTTTCAGGCGCGCATTCAGACTCACGGCTGCGTTTGCGATGCGCG
>DATNJO010000234.1:0-5161 GCA_035603895.1 Pyrinomonadaceae bacterium | reverse complement strand
GTGACAGTGCCCTTCGCTACACCAAATGCGTTAGTTCCGGTCGAGTAGTTAACCGTGACGTTAGCGGCCTGAAGGTTATAGACCAGTGGAGTCGCGCCGTTTCCCGGGGCATCCGTCCCATAGATGACAACGTTACGCACTGCGGTAGTGCTGCCAGTTGGATTAAGAACGGCGTAGCGCGCTCCTCGGCGTGTGGCTTCAACCAGCGCGTTATGTGTGTAGTAGAGATTGCCCGCAGCCACAATCCCCACGAGCATCATGAAAAAGACCAGTGCCACGACGGTGAATTCAATTAAAGAACCGCCGTGCTCGCAGCTGCGTTTGTTCGGGAATGTCTTCGGCAACATGTAACTCACTGTCCTACCTCATGAAACGCATTCTGGTGCTCGGGCTTAGCGAGATGTTGAAGTTGCCGCCGGTCATTGCGTTCAGATTGAACACAAGAAACTGATAGTTGTAATTCGTGATTGAGACAGTTACATACTGGGGCTGAGGTCCTCCTGCGACTGGCGGTGTTACCACGATTTTGTTCGCGGTTAGATTCGACAGGATTACCGGGTTGTTCGCGTCGCCACATATCGTGGGATTGCCACACATTACGACCCTCTTTGCGGCGTCGGTACTCGTCGTGTTCACCGTCTGCACGGTCGACAGGTAACGAGCTCCCGCACGGGTAGCTTTGGCCAACGTCGTATAGGTGTAGAACAATCGACCGAGTTCCACCGTTCCCGCGAAAAGAAGAATCAGCACGGGAAAGATGAGCGCAAACTCGATCATCTGGGTGCCGTTTTCGCGCCGGATGAAATTCTTAATGGCGTCTCTTAATCGGTTCATGGCCATTGAGTACCTCATCGGTAGAGCACCGGTAACGTCAGGTTAGTAGTGCCTCCTCCGGGAGTGAAAAAGCCACGTCCGATCACCAACCGCTCATCGATCCATTCGACATTGAAGTGGGCGCAGCCATTGCTTGACTGCGAACAGGGGCTGTCGACGGTAGGCACACTCTTTAAGAAAAAAGCGCCGAACATGAGCGTGGGAGCACCAACCGGAGTGCCGGTATATGTTCCGGGGGCAACGATCGGCACGACGAGGATGCGACGCTGGTCCACGCCCGGGGCATTTGGGTTCGGGGGGGTTACGACGGTGCGATCGTTGTACTGCTGAAAGGTGATGTTCTGCGCAATATTGCTGTCCGGAGGAAAATCAGTGGCGTTCAAATTGCCGGGGCCGTTCGCATAGATATTGAAGCGCGTACTAGTACCATCAGCTATTTGTCTTGGTCCATTATTCTGGTTGGAGCTTGGCGTTGCGTGGAAGGGGACGTTAACGTTCAGCGATTGGCAAATCGATGTGAGCCCCGCCGCCAATCTGACAGTTTCCGGGGCGCCATTGCCGCTGATTTCAGGGACTTCGATAATGATGTAGTCCTTGTCTGCGAGAGTAAATGAGTTGCCATTGCCCTGACGAAAGTTCAGGGTCATCACCGTGTTTGGCGCAGGAGGAGTAAAAACGCCGTCGTTAGGATTCGAATCGTTAAGCGCAACGGCGAAAGGAAAGAAATCACAGATGGTGTTGATGCCGACCGACATGCCCGCGACGGCGTTTCTCGTTTGAGAACGATTTGCGCCGAGAACTCTTGCCGAAAACAACATCGGCATCGACACACTCGGCGTAGTTACACGAACGAAGCGATAGTTTGCTGGAGCCGCTTGCGCGGTAGCCGAACTGACGTAAGGCCCGTTCAGGTTAATAGCGAATTCCACGTTCACCGCGGGGATATTTACAACCGCATCGTTAAATCCGTAGTTGTTAACGATAGCGGTAGCGCGGGCGACGGCATCCTGAATTCCACCGGCTCCGGAACTCAATTCGCGAGCGGCTGAAAGAGCAGCGGCATCGGCAGCGTTCTGCAATTCGGTCCGCACCATGTACATTCGTGCGATGTCGATGCAGAGACCTACGGCCAGGATGATGCCGGCCATGAGAATGGCAGTCATGATCATCACGCTGCCACGTTCTGCCTTTCGATCCCTCGGTAATGGCGTGCTGCTTACTGATGCCTTACTCATGTCGCCTACTCCTTTGAAGTGCTCCCCTCACGAGTGATTGCAATTTGAACTTCGGAGCGCAGGCGGCCCGCCTGGAATTTGCGGCAGCGTCCCAACTTGCCACTTTGTAGGCGAGCCGCCTGCGCTCCGAGGACCTCTATTGATTAGGCGTGCCCTTGGGATTCACCGCGGCCGGTGGCGGCGCAGCGCTTCCCAATGTTTCAACCTTAGCGCCGGAAGTTGCGGGCGCTGGTGTTTTCGCCGGTTCGACTACTGGTGTCGTTGAGGCACCGGGAGTCGTAGTAAAGCCACTTGGTCCAATCAGGGTAGCGCCGCCCTTGGGAGGCTCAACTCCCAGCAGAGAACCGTTCTTCATGTTGTCTACATTGGGAAGTGTCGGCAGGTCGTCGCGATTGACGGGCTTCACCAGTTGCGCAGTGACGATAAACATCAACTCGGATTCGTTCTTTTGAAACTGTTTCGAACGGAAAAGATTTCCGAGAATGGGAATGTCGCCAATGCCGGGCACCCTTGAAAGCGTCTGCGTTTCGTTGTTGTCGAGCAGTCCAGCCAGGGCGAAGCTCTGTCCGTCACGCAGTTCGACTCCTGTTCTCGCGCGCCGTGTTCTCAGAGCGGGAATCGAGAAACCTTCAAACTTGACGCCGTTCGCGAAGTCGAGCGTCGAAACTTCAGGTTCCAGCTCCAGGCGTATGTGATCCTCATCAATGATCGTGGGCTTGAAGTTGAGACGTACGCCGTATTCCTTAAAGATGATCGTTACATTGCTCCGATCGCCGCCTGACTGGACTACAGGAACCGGATACTCGCCACCCGCGAGGAAACTGGCTTCCTGTCCATTCATCGCGATCAGGTTTGGCTCTGCAAGCGCACGTAACGCACCCGTTTGCTGGAGGGCACGAATAAACGACAGCGTGTTTCCGCCCATCACAAACAGGTTCAGGGTGTTTGCGATGTTGCCGGTTAGCAGGCCACCGGCCACGTCTCCCAACGAGCTTGGCCCACTACCGCTATTGATGTAACCGCCGGTTCCGGGTGAAGACTGATAAGCCCATGAAGTACCAAGCTCGCGCATTTTATTGCGACTGACTTCCGCAACTCGCACCTGGAGTTGCACCTGCATCGCACTCTTTATCGGCGACTCGAGCAGGTTCACAGTCTTGAATCCCGCGGCTTGGACCACGGCTTCAGCGGATGTCGCGATTCTCGGATCGCTGACGTTGCCCGAGAGGACTACCGAGCCATTCGCCTGGCTTAACCGGATGTCATCTTTGGGAAACAATGCCCTGATCTGCGAATCGATGAGCGAAAGGTTAGTGCGCACGTAAACATCAAAGATTACGAAGCGGCTGGAACCTTTTTCCCACGCGATGAAGTTGATTTGACCAAAAGCCTTACCGTTGACAACCACCTGATTCGAGGTAACGAGCACAGCCTCGGCGATGTCAGGGTTGGACACTGAGAATCGTTCGATCGGGCGGTCGAAGGTCAGTAATCTCGACTGTCCAACGAGGACGTTGACGGGAATTGGCTCCTTCGAGTCAGTGCCAAACGACGCATTCGTGCTCATCTCCTGAGCAGCGGCGTGCAGCGGGAAGGCAAATAGAAAAACAGTAAGAGTGAGGATGACGTTGCGCACGGCAGAACAGGGCTTCATAGCATTTGACTCCTTGTTGGTTGAAAACTGTTTCGTAAAAAACTGACGAGGGGATGAGCCGCTTAAGGCATATCAACCTCACGTCTCTTCGTACCCTCGATCAACTCCACGGAGTTGCGCGAAACGGGTTGCGCGACAGGCTTATCTTCCTTCGGAGCGGCAACTGCAACACGTTTGGGAGCAGGCTTTCTGGTTACAGGTTTGGGCTCTTCAGTCTTGGGAGCCGGCACATCCGTCACTGTGTCGCCGTTGAGTAACGAGTGCTTGTTCGCGCCTTTGGTTTGTGAATCTTCCGAATCGCCGTAGTTGCGCATTACCAACTGCAATTTGCCTTCGTTCGCGGCGAGCACGAGTTTCTCGGCCTGCTCGGGAGTGACTTGCAACGTTACCGCTTTGACACTCGTAGGCTCGCGTTGATTTTCGGGTGAATCGAGCTTTGGACCACTAGCGAGCACCTTGATGTGCTGCAAAACGATCTTTGAGATCGGACCTTGGCTCTGAGTGTTTTGAGCTGTTGGTGGGACGATCACGGCCACGACGTCTACGTAAGATCCCGGCATAACAAAACCCGAGACGCCGACAATGTCGTCAACCTTGACAGTCATGGCGCGATAACCTTCGGGGATGACCGCGGACAAGCCGCCTTCTACTCCCTCGGGGGCGAGTTTCAGGCCGGTCACTGGCTCACGTACGCCAATCGGCGTGATTGCTACGCGCCCGGCTACGTCGTCGATCTTGCGGAACGCTCCTTCGGGGGCAGACCCGTTGGGAATGGGTGCTAACGCCAACTGTTCCGGCGCAATCCTGGCGCCGAGCGGTATCTCGACTTTGGCCACTACTACGTTGCCAAGATCTCTGGTGTAGGCTTGGACGTTTGACAGGTATCGCGTGACCAGCATTACGCCAAGCACGCCGCAGAGCACTGCTCCGGCAAGTGCGATGATGAGCCGTTTGTTTCGCATAGAGTTAATTCTCCCTTGACTGCAAGTGCGTACTTAAACGCGAAAAAGAAAAAAGGAAACGACGCTGCCTAAACAGATTGCTACCGCGTATGGGAGCGTTAAGTTCGGGTCTGCCGGCATGGTAAAGCGGGGAACGGTTTGACCCGGTAGAAAACCAACGAAGAACTGGACCACGCGGAGCATCGTTGCTGCCGCACGCCGCATATAGACCATCTTGAAAATTGCCAAAAGGCCTCCGGTGAGTGCGACTATCACAAAGGTCTGGAAGATGAGAGAGCTGCCTAATACAGCCCCGATAGCAGCAAACAACTTGACGTCGCCGGCGCTCATGGTTCCCAGGATGTGCAACATCAACATCAGACCGAATGCCATCGCCACTCCTAAAAGGCTTGCAAAAAGACCAGGCCAGGCGCCGAAGAAAGCATTTAGCGCAATGCCACAAATGAGAATCATTAGTACTTGTCTGTTAGGGATCC
>DATNJO010000233.1:0-4089 GCA_035603895.1 Pyrinomonadaceae bacterium | reverse complement strand
ATTCCGGTATCTTCAACACCGACGATGGCACCACATGTACGCTGGCCCCGGCCGTGATGTACGACCAAAATTCCCACATTGAGGCATCGAACGATGGGCCGGCCACCTGCGAGCCGCGATCATCGCTGCTGACCGCGTAAGTCTCGTGGGTCCAGCAAACCAGATTCATCAGGCCGGTGTGCGTGACTGCTATTCCTTTGGGAGTGCCGGTGGATCCGGAGGTGTAGATGATGTAGACGAGATCGTCGCCGTTGACCTTGACCGGCAACGGAGTTTCCGGTTCAGCGGCGTACTCCGCTTGTTGCCGATCAAGCAAAATGATTTGAACGTCAGTGCCGGTTATATTTTTTGCAATGTGTTCCGCACTCAAAACTGCCGCGGCTCCAACGTCGCGCAGTATGGAGAGAATTCTTTCGGAAGGATGCTGCGGATCCAGAGGCACGTACGCGGCGCCGGTTTTTACTGCGGCCAGCATCGCCAGAACGAATTCGCACGAGCGCTCCAGCAGCACAGCTACTCGTGATTCTGGTCCGACTCCCAATGCTCGCAGGCGATGCGCCAGTTGATTCGAGCGCCGATCCAGCTCTTCATAACTCCATTGCTGCTTCTCGTCAGTCACGGCCAGCGCCTCGGGTGTTCGCGCCGCCACGTCCGCAAACAGTTCATGTACACAGCGCTCGAGCTGGTATGGCCGGCGGGTCTCATTCAACTCCCTGAGGAGCCGGTGCTCTTCCTGATCCGTTAGCAGTGAATACTCCGAGATGCGGCGGCTGGAATCTGAAACTGCCGCCGCCAGTAGATTTTGGTAATGGGTGAAAAGCCGCGCGATTGTGTCTGCACGGAACAAATCAGTGTTGTACTCCCAAATCAGGATCATTCCTGATTCGTCCTGGCCCTGCTGGCGACGGTATTGCTGTCCTGCTTCCGGAATAACAATCACGTTCAGATCAAACTTCGCCGACTCATTGCTGAGTGCTTCCTTTATATTGATCTTCAGGTCCGGAAGGTCGATCTCGACGAGCGGCGCATCGTGAAAGCTGAAAGCGACCTGGAAGAGTGGCGAATAGCTCAGGCTTCTGGCCGGCTGAATCGCTTCTATAACTCGATCGAAAGGAAGATCCTGATTGGCGTAGGCACCTACTGTAACTTCGCGCACCCGGTGCAAAAGTTCTTCGAAACTCGGATCACCCGACAAGTCAGCGCGTAACGCGACGGTATTGATGATCATTCCCAGCAAACCCTCAGTCTCTTTTAAACGCCGGTTAGCGAGTCCGGTGCCTATGCAGAAGTCTTCCTGATTCGTGTACCGGTGCAAGAGTGCAACGAAAGCAGCAAACATCGTCATAAACAACGTGCGGTCTGAGCGGCGACTAAACTCTCTTACCGATCGCGAAAGAGCTGCCGGCAGTTCTAACCGAAGTGAGTTTCCGCGAAAGCTGGCAACCGGAGGCCGGGAGAAATCGGTCAACAGCGGCAACAACGAAGGGGCGTTGCTCAGTTTCCTTTTCCAGTAAGCAAGCTGGCTCTCGGCTACCGGGCCCTGCATGAATTCGCGTTGCCAAACGGCGAAGTCAGCAAACTGAACCGGCAGTTCTGCCAAAGGCGATGGCAAACCTTTCGAAAATGCCCGATATATTTGGAGTAGCTCGCGCACTAGCACTGTGAACGACCAGCCATCGTGCAAAAAATGATGCTCGACCTGTGCTAGCACGTGTTCTTCCGGCGCTAGCCGAAAGAGCGTCCAGCGGATCAGCGGTAGATTCTCGAGATCAAAGGTCCGGTTGAACTCTTCGTACATTAGCTGGTCCAACCGTTGCTCTTGTGCTTCTGGTCCCAGCGATGAGAGATCGATTACGGGGAGCCTTCTATCTTCTGCCTGGTGAATCAACTGAATTGCCTGGCCGTCTTTCTGAATAAAGGTTGTGCGAAAGATCTCATGCCGGCGGATAATCTCGCTCAGGCTGCGTTCCAGCGCCCCGACGTCGAGCTTTCCGGTAAAGCGTATCGACGCCTGCGTGTTGTAAGCCTTGTTTGGACCATATAACTGATGGAGGAACAGGACACGCTCCTGGGAGAATGACAATGGCAAGTCAGAATCTCGAGGTACGCGTTTGATCGGCTTCACGGCAAACTGTTGCTTACTCGCCAAACTCGTCTCGAGTGCCGCAGCCAAACCAGCCACAGTCGGTGAATCAAAGAGGCACTGCAACGGGATCTCCACATTGAACTGATCGCGCAAGCGTGCGGCAACGCGGGTAAGCATCAGCGAGTGTGCGCCGAGCTCAAACAGCTCGTCATAAACTCCCACTCGATCCACTCCCAACAACTCCGACCAGATTCCAGCGATTATCTCTTCCAACGGATTCCGAGGCGCAACAAAGTTTTCTCTGTCATCCGCACTCACGGGCGCGGGCACCGGCAACGCACGCCGATCGGTCTTGCCGTTAGGTGTCAAGGGAAATTCGAGCATTTCGACAAACACCGCCGGTATCATGTAGTCGGGGAGCTTCGTCTTCAGGTAGTTACGCAGCTCTCTGCCGCTAATCCGTGGCAACGATTTCAGCACAACGTATCCCACCAGTCGCGGCTCGCCCGGCTGGTCCTCACGCAGCACGACGACACTTTCCTGTACAGATGGGTGCTGGGTCAGCGCTGTTTCGATGTCGCCGAGCTCGATGCGAAAACCTCTCAGCTTAACCTGTTGATCGCTGCGCCCGATGATGTCGATCTCACCGTCAGGCAGGCGACGTACCAGGTCACCACTGTGATACATACGTTCTCCTGGCACGGTAGCGAAAGGATTGGGAATGAATTTTTCAGCAGTGAGCGCCGGTGACTTGAAGTAACCGCGAGCTACACCGATGCCTCCGATATACAGATCGCCGATAGTATTTGTAGGAAGAGGCATTAGATTCTCATCGAGAATGTGATACTCAATGTTTTCTATCGGCTTGCCAATGGTTGGTCTGACTTCCGGATCAACACATATCCCTCCAGAGGTCCAGACACTGGTTTCGGTTGGTCCATAAACATTGAAAAAGCGCCGACCCGGCGCCCACTGAGCCACTAGCTTTGTCGTGCATGGCTCACCACATACGATGATCGTCTTCAGGGCCGGCAACTCTTCGACTTCCCAGGTGGCTAAAATTGATGGCGGGAGGACGATGGTTGTAATGCGATTCTCTTTTAGAAATCTCGATAAAACGAGTGTAGATAATTGAGCCTCGCGACTTGTGACACAGAGCGCCGCGCCGCTGCAAAGAGCCATCGTGATCTCTATGATGGAGGCATCAAAGTTTATCGATAACACTTGAAGAACGCGGTCATCGGGAGTGAGGTAAAAAGTGGGAACCTGGGCCGCAATTGTATTGCACAATCCTCGATGATGAACCATCACGCCCTTCGGCTTGCCGGTGGATCCTGAGGTGTAAATGATGTAAGCGAGATTATCGGCCTCGACTCCACTTTCGGGATTCTCGGTGCTGCACCCCGCGATTGCGTCCCGCTCATCGTCAAGACAAAGCTCCGGAACTATAGTTGCTCCCAACCTGGACCGGGTGCTGTTTTGTGTCAGCACTAATTTCAGTTCGGCCTCGTCCCGAATTGTCCGCAATCGTTCCTCGGGATAGTTGGGATCCAAAGGAACATAAGCGCCACCAGCTTTCAGCACTCCCAATATGCTTACGATCATGTCCTGAGAACGCTCCAGCAACAGACCCACTCGCGCTTCCGGACCCACTCCCCGCTGCATAAGGTAGTGGGCCAATTGATTGGCCCTGTGATTCAACATCTCGTAAGTTAATGATTGTCCTTCCCAGATGAGAGCTGGTGACTGGCCGAAGCGGCGCACTTGTGCTTCAAACAACGAAGCTGCACTGGTTCCAGCGAAGTAGTTGCGCGCCAACTGAGCGTTGACCTGCTCGTTGATTGCAATGTTCATTGTTCTACTCCTATCGAGCTGTTTAGTCAGAAACCGCATCCGGCAGGATGGATTCCGCACGTCGCAAGGTGGGAAGCCTGAAAGCTATTATCTGAAGAATGAGCGCGATGGCGCCGCAGAGCACAAAAATCAAGGCGATACCACGACCT
>DATNJO010000232.1:0-7899 GCA_035603895.1 Pyrinomonadaceae bacterium | reverse complement strand
TTCTCCCGTGCTGACGTTGGTATTGATCGTGATGGAGTAAATAATAGGAGAAAAATCAAGCGTAAGAGATTCGCTCTTGTTTGCCCGAATCACTACCACCTTTTCTAAGGGATGGTGCTTATCAAGCTCTCCAGCCACACGATATCGGCCTGGCCTGAGATTATTAAAAACAAAAATGCGCTCGCCCGCCGGAACGGTGCCTCCTTGGGCTTCCGCTTTCTTATTGTCAAGGGACTCAACCAGCAGATTGGCATTAGAAGCAGCTGCTACCGACAAGGAGCCGGTTGTAGGCGTCACTAAGCGAACCTGAGGGGCCACCTCTTTTACTTTTCCGGTTCCGGTCCGCTTGGGTTTAGTGGACGGGCCGGAATTGACAACGGTCCCAGCGCCACCCCTCTTAGGCTGTGAGGAAACGGTGGACCAACCTCCAACTGAGATTAGCAAAACCGCGGCTACCGTCAGGATATGGCTCATTCTTATAGCCTGAAACTGGAGACGAGTTGGGAACCCAAACACAAACAAACACGAGGTGTGTTTTTCAGACCAGCCTGAGAATATCACACCTCGTATCGTCAAACGAACAGCCGTTATCAGCCCTTAGAAGATCAACTTCAAACCAAATTGGATTCGCCTTGCCGGTGTAATCGTGTCAGTGGCCTTGCCGAAACCCGGCGCCTCGAGGAACCGAACGGGGATGCCGTAATTTGCACGGTTGAAAAGATTGAAGACCTCAGTTCGGAAGACCAGCCGGGTTTGCTCCGCCAACGAAAATGACTTGATCACCGCGGCATTGTTAAGCCACAGGCTACCAGCTCGGAACGAGTTACGTGGCACCGCTCCATCTTGCCCGACTGGGGCTAACAGCGTCGAGGGATCAACAGTCAGGCGAAGCGGTTGAGCCCGATCATCTGTTACCACTATTCCCGCCGTACTGTTAAGGCGATCAGTGAGATTACCATCCAGATTAACATCATTAATACTGTTCACCGTAAACGGCTGTCCGGTCTGAAAAATGCCGGTGCCGGCGATCTCCAGACCATCAAAGATCGCATGCATCACGGAACCACGATTTCCCCAGGATGAAAGGTCCGCGATGAAATTGTAGGAGACGCGATGACGGGCATCGAAATTAGACGGCGCGCGCTCACCAGCAAACGTCACACTGTTCTGTGGCAAGGCTGGCGCTCCAGCTAGATCGAACACATCAGACGCATCATCATTACTCCTGGAAAAAGTGTAGTTAGCCTGAAAGCCAGTGGGTCCCAGCAGGTTGTACCTACCGCGTACTTGCACTTGTAAAGCGTCGTAACGTGAAGTTGCAATCGTCTGATAAAGACTGATTGCGCCAAGCCCCCCGACCGGTCTGCCACCGGTGATCTCACCGGTGGTTGGGTTGAAGCGTGAACCTGGTGGAAGTGCAAAGCCAATGAGATCGGTAGTAAACGATAATGCGTCAACAAAGATAGGGACAATGAACGCGTTGGGTCCCAAATTTGGCGTTGTAAGTCGAAGCAGGTCGCGTCCCTGAGTTCCGACATAACCAGCAGAGAGAACCATATTATCGTTGAGTTGTTGTTCCACGGTGGCCGCATAGTGATGGGCCATCGGCGTTTCTAACTGCTTTGCTGGAAGCGTCGGAGCAATGCCGCTTAGAGTAGTGGTCCCGGTCGAAAAAAGGTTGATCAATTGCACGAACTGTGGCAGCGTAACCCCCCTCAGATCGGCGCCATTTAATGTTCCCGGGCGCACAAAGAGATCTGCTGGGTTGAAACCAAATAAATCGCCCAGTTCCGTGCCAAATCCTCCCCCGGCGAAGTCAGCGGTAATAAAAGTCGGAAAGACGTTCCGAGACTGGCTTACTACTGCACCAAGTATCTGATCGTAGAAGAGTCCGTAACCTGCACGAATAACAGTGGCTCGATTTCCGCCAAACCGTGGGGAATACGCAAAGCCAACCCGAGGCCCGAAGTTATTACGATCTGAATCGAAGATGTCAGTACGACCGTCTATGAAACTCGGCAGACCAGGAAGAAGGTTCAGGCTGGGACTTGAAAAAGTACTCTCGATGGCCCGGTTATGCTCGGTTGGTGGTGTGTTGTATTCATAACGCAACCCAAAAGACAAGCTTAGATTCCGTTTGATTTGCCACTCGTCCTGGCCAAAAAAGTTCCATTGGTAATATCGCAAGCCGATGGAGGAGTTGCCGGCTGTATTAAAAGTCTGCCTGAAACCACTCGGTGCACCAGCCGCTGCCAAACTAACTCCCGGGATAAACCGGCCAAGAGTAAGTTGATCGCTAAGCTCAGAGAAGGTCAACTGAGGTCCACCGCCAAAAGTTATGATTGGCCGTGCGTTAATTGCCAGATCGCTATTGAGCTCAGTGCGACGAATGTCGGTACCGAAAGCAAAACTGTGCTTAGCGGTATTGACCGTAAGGGTATCAGCTAATTGGTAAGTGTTGTTTACGCGTCGTTGTGGAAAGTTAAAGACATCTACCCCGATAGGGCTAAACCCGGCAATAACCACTTGACCAACAGGACCCAATTCATCTTCCGTTGTGTCACCAAGAGTTCTAAAAATAACTGGGCCGGTGTTGGGATCGCCAAAAGCATCCGGTAACGTGAAATTCCCAATTAGAGGCGCATTCAAAAGGAATCTTGAGTCTTCAGGATTATCGAAGCTAAAACCCGATGGAATTAGGAAGCTTCGATCAGCCACCTCTTCAAAATTTAGACGGGTGCGACCGTACGAGGCCCGAATCTGATTATAGATGGGTGTTGTTGCACTCGGAGCGCTGAGCTCACTGTTTAAGAAGGTAGAGAAATTCTGCGTTCTCACGCGCGGCCTGAGACTTGAGAAAATAGCGCCGCCCGTTGCCGGAATCTCACGCCAGTCCTGCGTAAAGTTATACCGGGCTGTGAATGATTGCTGCCTTTCCCAGGTTTTGAAGTTGGCGTCAACCTTGCCTGACAGAACTCGCCCCTGAGCGCTAGCCGGCAACGTCTGAGTGAAGGTATTGGCGCCATAAATGCCACTTGGGTTGTTTGGGAAGGGAAAGAAACTGAAAACCGCATCCCCGGTTGTGGAAGTTGGAAAGAAACGGTTAGGAGAGCCAACCGGGAATATCCCGTTTATGTCAGGCAACACAGTCACCGTAACTCCAGTGACTCCGGTATTACCAAAGCCCCGCTGGGCAATGGTTGGGACCGCGAAGCTAACCTCCCTGGAGGCATTCAAAACCTGTCCTTCTACAGAGAGGAAATAGAACATACTTCGACCGGACCGATCAGACCTTTCAGGCACGAGTGGACCACCAAGCACTAATCCTCCCTGGCCGAGCGTAAATGAGTCTTCACCGCCGCTTTGGTTTTGCACGCGAATCTGCCGGCTTGATGCACCAACAAGGCAGCTTCCCAATGTGATGTTTCCACAGTTCAAGACTCGTTGACTGTTACCGGCAAAGAGCGGACTAATAGAAGTGCCATTGGTAGTGTCAAAGAAGTTGCGCGCATTCAATTGGCTTGAGTTAAAGAACCCGAAGAATGCGCCATGAGTTTCGTTGCCGCCGGACTTTGAAATCGCGTTAACCTGCGCTCCGAAGTTTCGTCCGTACTGCGCTGGGGCAAGCAGCGTGATCATCCGAAACTCCTGGATGGATTCAATCGGCTGTGGTACCAGGGCGAAGAAACCCTGGCGCCGAACGCCGATGTCCTCATCGTTATTGTCTGAGCCGTCGACCGTGAAATTATTAGACCGCGATCGTAGGCCATTAACAGCAAATTGCCCGGCCGAGCCGACGCCCGCACCGACTCCTGGACCGGCTACGAGGCCTTGTGTTTGCGGAGGAAGCGCGACACCCGGTAACAAAAGACCTAACTCGTCGAAAGTGCGCGTTAAAGTCGTCGAGCCTAAAGGCAAGGTGGAGACCTCGTCTTTGTTAAAGCCTCCACCGCGTTGCGCATCCGTAGTGTTGATTTCAGCAGCAATCGCAGATGCCGGTGGTTCTGAAGTCCTAGTCGCCTGAGCAGAATCTTTAGGACCTGGTTGACTTGGAGTCACCGGCGTAGGGCTTTCCGTAGGTGCGGGAGTCGCAGTTGCAACGGCTGCGACTGCTTCTGGTGTCAACCTTACTGGTACTGGAACCACTGGCGTAGGTCGTACCGGGGGCAAGGACTGTTCGCGTTCATAGGTTTTGTAGCCCTGCCTGGAAACCCGAATGATGTAGTCACCCGGAGAAAGCAGTCCCTTGCTAAACCGTCCCTGCGAGTCGGTTCGTGTGGCAGAAGGAACTCCTGTGTCCTTATTTATGATTTGAACAGTCGCGTCGGCCACTGGGCTGTTTGTCGCGCTGTCTAATACTTCCCCTTTGAATGCGCCCGTGACGTAATCCTGTGCATGAACGCTATTCAGTGATATCAGGCAGACAAAACCAAGTAGAACAATGAAGAAAAACCGACGGGATTGAGGTTGCCATTTCATTAGGGTGCCTCCGGTGTGGATGCGCTAAACAATCGACAAGAGATGGTCAGAGTGTGCCAACTATTTAGCCGGTGGTTTGCCGCGCACTTAGTGAAGGTGATCGGCAATTGAGAATACGAATTTAAAAGAGCGAAGGGATGCGAGCGTCTGTGGGAAATGCTCCAGCGCTCAGTCAGAGTAACTGAACAGAGAAACCTCGTTGAACGCGACAAAATGTAGTATCGATTACAACAGTTGTCAATAAAATTTACGGGATCCCTGATTGCGGGTCAGCCTGCAAAACCGCCCGCGAGTACACAGGAAGGTCGCCCACTTTCCTTCCCTCGATCTTATGAACTTGCGAGCCAAAACATTTCATGACTCCCCAGCGTTTTATTAGGCGTTGAGTCAGGCAATCAACTTCTTGCTTGAGTGACAGAGGAGCCGCTATAATTCGGTCTGACAAAACCTTTGGCGCCCTCTCAAGCTTCCTTGAGGGTCTGACTCTAACTTGAAGTACAGCGCTGTAGTAGTCTGCTCACTTTCTCGCACAAAGCTCGCTTCTTGTTGAGGCAGCGCTGATCGCCATAACCTCGCGCGCCACCCGTGCCGGGAATGGCTCGGTCAAACCAGGTAAATGAAAGAATGTCCAGCCTGTAGGCACTGCTTCCCCGACGACTTCAATAACTGTCCGAGCGACGGTGACGAATTAAAGCGTTCGATCAGCGGTGATACTCTACTCGACAGAAGATACCAGCTCGACTTTCGCCTTGGGCAGGGCGGGATGGGCATTGTTTTCAAGGGCCGTCATATCTTTCTCAAAACTTCTTTTGCAATCAAAGTCATTCTTCCGGATCTTGTGGGAAACGATCCCATGCTCGTGACGCGCTTCCGTCAGGAAGCGATGGTCTCTGCGCGCATCCGTCATCGCAACATCGTTAATGTGACGGATTTCGGTGTGGCAAATGGGGTGATGCCCTATCTTGTCATGGACTTTATCAAGGGGAAATCACTGCAAGAGGTTTTGGCTACAAAGGGCCGTCTTTCTCCGGAAGTCGCACTTGAAGTCATGGCTGCCTTGTGCGCCGGCATCGCAGCAGCCCACCGGGAAGGGATTGTTCATCGTGACCTGAAACCCCTGAACATCATGATTCAGGACGATATGCCCTTCAGCGAAGCGATCAAGGTGCTCGACTTTGGTCTCGCTAAAATTAAGTCGGGTGAGTTTCTTGGTTCGTTTGTGGCGGCACAAACGACCGGCTTGATGGGATCGCCATTTTATATGGCGCCGGAACTTTGGTCTGACGAGGAACCTGATAAGAAAGTAGACGTCTATAGCCTGGGAATCATCCTTTTCCAGATTCTCACCAACGATCTGCCTTTCAAAGGTCAGACGATCCCAGCCATCATGAACAAGCACTTGACGCAAGCTCCACCGAATCTGTCAATGATGGGGCTGCATATACCGCCGGCCATTGATCGCGTGGTACGACATGCATTGGCAAAAAACCCAAAGGATCGGTTGCCTTCGGTTGAAGATTTCATGACTGAACTGCGCGAGGCTGTCCTTTCAGCACACGCCGGATTTGTGTCACTGCCGACTCCAGGTGCAGCAGATTCTCAGTCAGTCACAATGTTTCTGCCCGAGTCAGAATCTGGAGAGATCGATCGCGGTATCACTTCCAAGCCACGTGGTGAGGTTTCCCGGGAGGAATTAACTTGGCCGGGTTCTCTGCAGGATATTTCCAAACACGGTGGAGTTTCCCGGGAAGAGGTAACTCTTCCAGATTCAAAAGAACGCATTGAGCACGAAGCCGACCGGCTCCTGTACGAGTTTGAAGAAGCTCAACGCCGCGCCGATGAAGCACGCGTGCGAGCTGAGGCAGCCGCGCGGAGGCGGGCCGAGGAAGAAGCTGAACGCCGGTGGGCTGAAGAAGAAGCCGCGCGAAAGCTTGCTGAAGAAGAGGAAGCACGAAAAAGAGCTGAAGAAGCCGCACGCAAACATGCCGAAGAGCTTGCCGCGGCGAAGCGGGCCGAGGAGGAAGCCGCGGCCAGGATCGCTGCCGAGAAAGCGCGCAAGATTGCCGAGGAAGAAGAGGCCCGCAAGTTTGCCAAAGAAGAGGCAGTTCGTCTTGCTCGCGAGATTGCTGAAGCTCAACGCCGTGCTGAGGAAGCACGCTTGCTCGCCGAAGCGGAAGCGCGGCGCCGCACCGAAGAAGAAGCAGCCCGTTTACGAGCAGAAGATAAAGCGCGCCAGTTGGCGGCCGAAGTTGCGGAGATGCAACAACGCGCCGATGAGGCTCGGCAGCGCGCTGAAGAGGAGAGTCGCAAGTGGGCCGAACAGGAAGAAGAGCGCAAACATGCCGAGATGGAAATAGCGCGCGAACGAGCAGAGGTAGCGGCGCGGTTACACGCCGAACAAGAGACGGCACGTAAACGAGCTGTCGAAGAAGCAGACAGGTTGGCGCGCGAAATCGCCGATGCACAGCGGCGCGCAGAAGAGGCGCGACAGCGAGCCGAAGAAGAAACGCGCAAGCGCGCAGAAGAGGAAGAGGCGCGAAAACGAGCGGAAGAAGAAGCACGCAGACTGGCAATCGAAGTTGCTGAAGCTCAGCAACGGGTTGAAGAGGTGGCACGAAAACGGACCGAAGAGGAAGAGCGCACGCGGGCTCTCGAAGCGGCAGAGGCCCAGCGTCTGGCAGAAGAAGCTGCGCGCAGGCGCGAGGCCGAAGAAAAAAGTCGGCTTGAGGCAGAAGCCAAACGCAGACGAGAAGAAGAAGAATACGCCGCTGCCATTGAGCGAAACCGTATCGCACGTCTGGAGCAGGAGCAGAAATTACAGCAGACAAGTCCATCGGTGGGCCAGACACAACCCTTGTCTCCCGACATGGTTACCCAGCAAGAGCTAACCGATTTGTTGCCAGTCTCAAACAACAACCTATCAGGCACTGACCCACAAACGGCATTACTTGACAGTAAACCAATAGCGCACCCGGAACAGCCGTTTATTGAAATGCCTGTACCTGAGTTCGGGCGTAGCGAGAAGAAGAAGCGACAATTCATGCTGCCAATAATTGTCGGAGTAGCTGGGACTTTCGTAGTGGCTGCTCTCGCATTAGCAGTGACGTTATACGTCTCCCGCAAAACGCCTGAAAATGGTCCAGATGTTGTTGCTTCACCCACTCCGGATCCTCATGTCGCACAGATTGATGGTGGTTCATTCCTAATCGGACGCAACGATGTTTCGTTGGATCCGGCAGGACGCAGCAAAGATGATTTCAGTTACGACGCGATTCAATATCCAGCCAACCCGAAAACGGTTAAGACTTTCTGGATGGACAAAACGGAAGTGACCAATGAAGAGTATGCGGACTTTGTGCGCGAGGCCAAGTACCGGCCGCCAGCTTACTGGAAAAGGGGGGAGCCGCCGGCCGGTAACAG